>JBJTGE010000149.1:0-17074 GCA_046093785.1 Spartobacteria bacterium | reverse complement strand
GCCCGCCACGAGGAATGATGACATCCATGAACTGGTCCATCGCAGCCATGATTTTTACGGCTTCGCGGTCTTTCGTGGGGATGAGCTGAACGGAAAAATCGGGCAGTCCGGCTTGAAATCCACCGGCTTGGAGGGCCTTGGCGATGGCGAGGTTTGAGGCGAGGGCCTCGGAGCCGCCGCGCAAGATGACGGCGTTGCCAGTCTTGAGACAGAGCACGGCGGCGTCGGCGGTGACATTCGGACGGGACTCGTAAATGATGCCGATGACGCCGATTGGGGTTCGGATTTTTTGAATGTGGATGCCGTTCGGGCGGGTCCAGTCGCGGAGGATTTCTCCGACGGGATCCTCGAGGGCGGCAACCTGGCGGATGCCGTCGGCCATGCCCGAGATGCGGTCCGGTGTGAGGCGCAGGCGGTCGATGGCGGCGTTGGTGAGGCCGTTTTTTTCAGCGGCGGCGGTATCCTCCGCATTTGCAGCGAGGATTTCGGGTGAACGAACAACGAGTTCATCCGCCATGGCGATGAGGATTTTATTTTTTTGAGAGGCGGAGAGGCGTGCGAGGGCGCGGGAGGCTTCGCGGGCGTGGCGGCCGATGGTGTGGATTTCCTGTTCGAGTGTCATGTGGCGGAAAAAGGCGTGTAATCGAGGCCGTGGGCTTCGGCAACGACTTTGCAAGTGATGCCGCCCCTGAAGACGCTGAGTCCGTCGCGCAGGCCAGGGGCGCGTTCGAAGGCTTCGGCGAGTGGGAGGTCTGCGAGTGTTTCGATGTAGCGGCAGGTCACATTCGTCAGTGCTTGCGTGGCGGTGCGGGCGTAGGCGCCGGGCATGTTGGCGACGCAATAATGGACGACGCCCTCTTCCAGAAAGGTCGGGTTGTCATGGGTCGTCGGGCGGGAGGTTTCGAGGCATCCGCCTTGATCGATGGCGATATCGACGACGACGCTGTTGGGTTTCATGAGGCGAAGCATATCGCGCGTGATGAGTTTCGGAGCCTTCGCGCCTGGGACGAGAACGGCGCCGATGAGGAGGTCCACACTGGGCAGCAGGTCGAGCAGGCTGGCCTCGCTCGAGTAGAGTGTGTGTGCGGTGCTCATGGTGATGTCGAGAAAGCGCATCCGCTCCAGATCGACTTCGAGAATCGTCACATCCGCCCCGACGCCTGTGCCCATGCGGGCGGCATTGACGCCTGCGGTGCCGCCGCCGATGACGACGATGTTTCCCGGCAAGACGCCGGGAACGCCGCCGAGTAGCACGCCTTTTCCTCCTGTATGCTTGGCGAGAAAATATCCCCCCACCAGCACGGACATGCGGCCTGCGATCTCGCTCATGGGCTCGAGGAGCGGGAGGCGGTTGTTGACCCGCACGGTCTCGTAGGCGATGCAGGTCGCGCCGGATTTTTGGAGCGCCTCGGTGAGTGGACGGCTCGCGGCAAGGTGCAGATAGGTGAAGAGGATTTGGTCTTTGCGGAGGAGGGGATATTCCTCCGGGAGTGGCTCTTTGACTTTCACCACCATGTCGGCGCGGGCGAAAACCTCGGCATGGCTGGTGACGATTTCCACGCCGGCCTGGCGGTAGTTGTCATCGCAGAAACCAATACCGGCACCTGCCTGCGATTCCACGATGACCTTGTGTCCGTGTTTGATGAGTTGATAGGCGGCCGACGGGAGAAGGGCCACGCGATGCTCTTGGGCTTTGATTTCCTTGGGGACTCCGATGACCATGGTGAAAATATGAACCCAAAGCTTTTTTTCCGAAAGCGGTTTCTCGCTTGATTGCCAACTGGGGGAATGGTGTCTTTTAGTCCTCGAGTGCCCCGTCTTTTTTCCATTCTTCTTTGCTTGGCCGCATCCAGTGGCTTTGTGTTTGCGCAGACCGATATGCTCAAGGAGTTGGAGGCGAGTTCCACGGAACACATGCGCGAGGAGCTCGGAGTGAATCCGGTCACCTCGCCATCCATCGCCTCTCTGCTCAAGGATCTCGAAGCGTTTCGACCGGTGCCGCTCAAGACCATCGATTCCGCAAATCGCGAGGCGAGTTTCAGCAACCGCCTCCAGACGGCGCTGCACTTCGGCTCGCTGGTGGCGGATGGCTTCATGCTCACGATCGCCGAGCGCCCGCAGGATGTGCAGAATATCGGACGCGAACTCATCCGCCAATCGCGCGCTTTGGGAGTCGGAGAGCGGCTTGCCAAGCGGAGCAAAAGTCTCTTTGAACTTAGCGACAAGGGCGACTGGGTCGGAATGCGCGGGGAATTGGTCAAAACCCAGGAGGATGTGGAGGAGTCGATGATGGAACTCCACGATGAGGAAATGGCCCACATGGTCAGTCTTGGCGGATGGCTCCGCGGTTTCCAACTCGGAGCTGTCAGCACCGATGACTGCTACTCGCCGGCAAAGGCTGAAATCCTTGGGCGGGTGGATGTGATGGAATACTTTCTGGACCGATTGGACACCTTGAACCCGCGATTAAAAGCCACCGAGATGGTCACGGAGTTCACCGACCGCATCAAAAAAATCCGCCTTGTTGCGATCGAGACGCAGGGCGCGACGCCCACGCCCGAGCAGGTCGCCAAAATGCGCAAGCTTGCCGATGAAGCCGAGCAGATCGCCACCGCCAAAGTGGACGGCGACGGCAAGCTGCTGCGTTGAGTTCTCAATCCTCCTGATCGCTGAAGAGGAAGTTAAAATCCTCGAGCGTGAGGGCGCGGGCGAAGTTTTCTTCGCCGAGGATGTCGTTGGCGAGGGCGCCTTTCTTTTTTTGGAGGAGGCGGATTTTTTCCTCGATCGTGCCTTTAATGATGAGGCGGTAGGCGAAGACGGTTTGTTTTTGGCCGATGCGGTGGGTGCGGTCGATGGCTTGGGCTTCGACGGCGGGGTTCCACCAGGGGTCGAAGAGGACGACATAACTGGCGGCGGTGAGGTTGAGGCCGGAGCCGCCGGCTTTGAGGCTGATGAGGAAAACGGCGGAGCCTTCGTGTTTCTGGAAGGAATCCACGAGCGGGCCGCGGTCGTCGGTTTCGCCGGTGAGTTTGAAGGTTTTCCAGTCTCTGGCTTTGATTTCCGACTCGATGATTTCGAGCATTTCGACGAACTGCGAAAACACGAGAACCTTCTGGCCCTCTTCCATGAGCGGCTCGAGGAGTTCGAGCAGGGCGGAAAGTTTGGCGCTGTCTTCGTCGGTGGATTTCTTTTTCTTCGCGTCCTCGAGGCCGAGCAGGCGCGGGTGGCAGCAAATCTGGCGCAGGCGTAGGAGGCTGGTGAGGATGTTGAAGCGCATTTTATCGAGCTGCTTGGAGGTTTCGATTTTGAGCAACTGGGCGCGGGCGCGTTTGATTTCGGCTTTGTAGAGGTCCGACTGGATGCCTTCGAATTCCACGACGAGATCCTCCTCCACGCGGTCGGGCAGGTCGCGGGCGACTTCATTTTTTGTGCGGCGCAGGAGGAACGGCCGCGTGCGAGCGGCGAGACGCCGGCGCGCGAAGGGGTCGTCTTTTTTGTCGAACTGCTTGGTGAAAGCGGTGCGGTTTCCGAGGGCTCCGGGCATGGCGAAGGCGAAGATCGACCAGAGGTCGAGCAGGCGGTTCTCGATGGGGGTTCCGCTGAGGGCGAGGCGGTATTTCGAGGGCAGGGCGCAGGCGGCTTTGGCGCTCTGGGAGGTCGGGTTTTTGATGGCCTGGGCCTCGTCGAGGATCACGGCGCCCCAGGAGACGGCGCGCAGGGCGTCTTCATGAGAGCGGAGCTGCGGGTAGTGGATGACGAGCAAATCCGCCGACTTGTCGAGGCCGGTTTTTCCAGCCGAGGCGCGGCTCCAGACTTCGACCTTGAGCTCGGGAAAAAATTTGCGGCACTCGTTGGCCCAGTTGTCCTGCACAGATTTCGGGCACACCACGAGCACGGGCTCTGTGATTTTTCCCTCCTTCCTCAGCCAGGCGATCCACGAAAGGGCCTGCAGGGTTTTTCCGAGGCCCATGTCGTCGGCCAGCACGCCGCCAAAATTGTTTGCCGTGAGGTAGGCGAGGAAATGGAACCCCTCGAGCTGGTAGGGGCGAAGTGTGGCGGTGATGGCATCCGGCGCGGGCGGGGTGACGCGTGTCTGGATTTCCTCCACGCGGCGGCGAACCTGTGCGACGCGCTCGGAGCCGAGGAGAGAGGTGGTTTTTTTGGTGAGGCCGGCAAGTTGCAGCGCGTGGAGGCGTTGTTTTTCGTTGCTGAAATCGTTCACCGAGAGGCCGAGGTCTGCGAGTTCCTTGAGTTGATCCTCGGTGAGTTGGTATTCGAGTTTCCGCCAGCCTTTGCCCTCGAGGCGCACCCATTTGCCTTTGGCTTTGAGGAGGAGGTCGATTTCCTTCTGGGTGAGCGTGGAATCGTTCACATGCAGGGCCACGCTGAGGTCAAACCAATCGATCTCGTCCTTCGAATCCTCGATATCGATCTGCACATGACCGGCGACCATGCCCTCTCGCAGGCCCGCGAGTTCGGGGTCGAGTTCCAAAATGCAACCCTCCGGCCGACGCGCGACCCAGGAAAGAAACTGATCCGGCCAATCTTTGCCGACAATCCGTTGCTCATGCCAAAATTGCAGTCCGGTTTGCATGGCCTGCTTCAGAGGTATCGAGCGTATCCACTCGGTGGCAGCGCCTATGGCCGACCTGTCGAACTGAATCAACGCATCCCCTGCCGGCTTGGGCTTGAATTCCCGCGAGCGATTGTTCCACCAATTCGCTCCGCCCCAGATTTGAGGGGCTTCGTAGCCTTGGAAATCCGTTTCTGCGTTCATTTGAAAATAATCCGTCGCGCTTCCGCGGTAGCGGAAAATCCTGCACTGGATATTTACCGTGGCGGCGATGCGCTGAACTTTTGCCGCCATGTGCGAGGGGACGGGAATCCTCAGCGCGCCAAGAGCGCCCATGCCCTCGCGG
This sequence comes from Spartobacteria bacterium, assembly GCA_046093785.1. Lineage (GTDB taxonomy): Bacteria > Verrucomicrobiota > Verrucomicrobiia > Chthoniobacterales > Terrimicrobiaceae > UBA967. The sequence goes on along the minus strand of JBJTGE010000149.1, from coordinate 12,155 downwards.
GACTCTATCGCTTGCGAAGGAATGGTGAGCGGCCATTGCGGGCGCTCCTCTCCGAAAGGCCAAACCGCGATCGGGTAGGCTGCTTGACCCGTCACATAGTGAAGCGGCTTTCCCGAGAGAATGGCCAAGGGCGGCGGAGGCATCCGGCCGGCCTCGTCGAGAAGCATGAGTTGATAATCACCCGACGGGTCCTTGGGCAGTTTGATCTCCCAGCGCAGTGGCTGATCGAAGAACCGCAAGGGCTGGCCATCCACGCCCACGACATGTTTATCAAAAAAATCCCTGCTCGTAGCGAGTTGGGTGAGACTTCTGGAAAGGCTGGGGCGCATGGCACGGATTTCCAGATTCGTGATGCCGCCGTATTCATCCTTGGCCGCCTGCAGGACCAGATTGGAACCGAGGCCGAGCAGGGAGGAATGACGGGCCTGATAGGATTTTTCAACGAATTGGTTGACGAATTTCATCGTCGTTTTGCCAAATTCCGTATTCCCGTATTCGCGCCCCTGAATGACGGCCGAGTCGTCGAGAAGCATCAAACGGAAATCCACATCCGGCAGGCTGATCCTCTCATCGGAATCGTCCCATTTGTCGAAGGTGGTTCTCCATTTTTTAATCTCATCCGCGCGCTTCCAGACCCGTTGCAATCTGGCCCAGCCGTCCATATCGGCGACATCATACATTGGGTGCGGAACATCGATTTGCTGGGCATTGCAAGCGGCCAACACACAGGCGAAATACTCCGAGGCGTTGGCCGGCGGATTGTCCACGGGAAAAATTTCGATGTCTCCCATGCGCCAGAAAGCCGGGTCTCCCGAGGCGTTTTTGAGATCGCTGAGATTGAGTCGGGACGATTTTTTCTTCCACCACGCCTCGGCTTCCTTCAAAAACCGTTGTGCCTTCCGGGACAGCTTGGCCGGGAGTTTGTGGGAGATCGCCGCGTGGATCGAGTCGGGGCCGGTTTCCATCGCCGGAGCTGCTTGACCGGGTGTCATTTGCCGCATCTTCAGCAGCGTGGCGGCCAGATGCTTGCAGTTTCCCCGCACCGGGCAGTTGCAAGTCACCAGGAGGTGTTGCTTTTGGAAAAAAACTTCCACCGTGTAGATCGAAGTTCCCATGACTTTGGTGAAAATTTTCTCCCCTGCATCGTCCCACATCAATTCGCCCACCGCACCATCCCGCAGGAGGGAGGTTCCCTTGCTGATATCGCTGGAGCCGAAATAGCGAAGGGCGTCATTGGTTTTTCGGAGCTGCTCTTCCGTGATGAAAAAGTCGGGTGAGATCATATCTAATGGAGTGGTGATGCTGTGTGTTTCGGGAAAAAAAACAAGTCGCCACGAGCGGGGCTTTTTCGTCTTGTCTCTCGACAGGTGCGCCGCGTGTCGTTAAATCGGACTCCTGTCAAATATGGAGATACTGAATTTTCTCATGAAGCCGGAGCCGTTCCTCGTGTGGACTTCCCTGGCAAAAACGCTCGGCCTCCTCGGTCTGATTCTGGGTTTGGTTTCCTACACGGTTTATGCCGAGCGTAAAATCTGCGCTTGGATTCAGGACCGCGTCGGGCCGAATCGCACCGGCATTCCGCTTACAAAAATCCGGATTCTTGGTCTTGGCCAACCGATCGCCGACGCGCTGAAGCTTCTCTTGAAGGAAAATTTCATCCCCCGCGAGGTGAACAAATTCTACTACTACATCGCGCCGAAGCTCTCGATGGTTCCGGCGATTCTGGTGCTCGCGGTATTGCCCTTCGGAAGCTCGCTCTTCGGGGTTCCGATGGTGATTGCGGACATCAATATCGGCGTGCTTTATGTCTTCGCGGTTTCGTCACTCGGCGTTTACGGCATCGTGCTCGCGGGCTGGGCCTCGAACTCGAAATATCCCTTCCTCGGCGGCATCCGCTCGAGTTCGCAAATGATCTCCTACGAGCTCGCGCTGGGACTTTCGGTGATTCCGGTTTTCATGCTCTGCGGCACTTTGAACATGCCAGACATCGTGAACTGGCAGCGTGAGAACGGCTGGATGGTTGCACCTTTCTGGGCCAAAGGCCTCACTTGGGAAATGCTTCTCTCGGGTGATCTCAAGGCCGTGCTGGACACCTTCGTGAACGGCTTTTCCCTGTCCCGCCTGCTCATCTGGATCCCGATGCTGATTTCGTTCCTCATTTTCCTGATCGCCATGTTTGCGGAGACGAACCGCGCGCCGTTCGATCTTCCCGAAGCCGAGCAGGAGCTCGTCGGCGGCTACCACACCGAGTATTCCGGCATGGGATTCGCGCTTTTCTTCCTGGGTGAATACGCGGCGATGATCGCGGGCTCCGGCGTGATCGTGACCCTCTTCCTCGGCGGCTGGAGCCTGCCGATGATCCCCGACGGCTCGATGCCGGGCCTGCCGGGCGTGCTCTTCGGCCTCATCAATATCGGCGTGTTTTTTGCCAAGGTGAGCGCGCTCTTGGTGCTCTTCATCTGGGTGCGTTGGACGGTTCCCCGTTTCCGCTACGATCAGCTTATGAAGCTCGGTTGGTATTTCTTCTTCGAACTCGCGCTGGTGAATATTTTCATCACCGCCTTCGTTTTGGCTTACATCAAATAACCCGCGTCCGGTGCAAATCCTCCGTCCGAAAGACAAAGCCTACCGGCGCGGTATCGAGGCCCTGAAACGCTCCTATGAAGCGGATGCTGCCGTTCGTGCAACCGTGGAGGAAATCCTCGGCGCGGTGGCCAAGGAAGGCGACGCCGCCTTGCTCCGCTACACCAAAAAATTCGGCGGTCCGGACCTCGTCTCCTACCAGATTCCCGTCACAGCCTCCGAGATTGCGGAGGCCTGCAATGCGCTTCCGGCGGAAACCCGCAATGCGATCGACGCCGCGCGCTCGAATGTGAGGTCGTTTGCCAAGCGCAGCCTGCGCAAGAGCTGGTTTATGAAAAACCGGCAGGGCGCGATCACCGGCGAGCGGTTCGATCCCTTTCAACGCGTCGGCATTTATATCCCCGGTGGCACGGCGCCGCTGGTCTCCACCGCTGTCATGACCTGCACACTCGCCGAGGCTGCGGGCGTGCCCGAGATCGTCGCAGTGACCCCCGCCGGGCCTGATGGCAAGGTGCATCCCGCGCTGCTGGCCGCCTTGTCCCGCTGCGGCGCCAGCGAGATTTACCGTGTCGGCGGAGCGCAAGCCATCGCCGCGCTGGCACATGGCACGAAGACGATTCTTCCCGTGCAGAAAATTTTTGGCCCCGGCAATTCGTATGTCGTCGAGGCCAAGCGACAGGTCTTCGGCAAGGTCGCGATCGATCTCCTCCCCGGCCCGAGCGAGGTGCTTGTGATCGCCGACAAGACGGCCAAGCCGGACTGGGTTGCCGCCGATCTTTTGGCGCAGGCCGAGCATGGCCACGGCAGCCAGGCGATTCTGGTCACGGACTCGGAAAAAATCCTCACCGGCGTGGAAAAAGCCGTCGAGCGGCAGACCAAGCTTTCGAAACGCCCCGCCGAACTCGCGAAGGCGCTCAAAAACACCAAGCTCATCCTCGTTGAGAACATGCAGGCCGCGATTCAGATCGCGAATGAATACGCCTCCGAGCATGTCTCCATCGCCACGGAGGCTCCGGGCGAAATCGCCCTGCAACTCCGCACCTCGGGAGCGATTTTCCTTGGCGGGATTTCTCCTGTCGTAGGCGGTGATTTTTTGGCCGGGCCGAGCCACGAGCTTCCCACAGGCGGAGCCGGTCGGTCATTTGCGGGTCTCACGGCAGACCAGTTTCAACGCCGCACGAGCGTCGTTCTGTTCGACGAGGACTCGCTGCGCGCCTCCCTGCCTCACATCGAAACCTTCAGCGCCATCGAGGGCCTCGACGCCCACGGCCGCTCCGCTTCCATCCGCCTCAAAAAGTGATCTGGAAAATCCGCGATCGCGAAATCGACCTCTCGCGGCGCGCCATGGTGATGGGAATCATCAATGCCACGCCGGATTCCTTCTCGGATGGTGGTTCGTTTATGGATCCCCAAGCCGCCTTGGCGCACGGTTTGCAAATGGTGGCCGAGGGCGCTGAAATCCTTGATATCGGCGGCGAGTCCACGCGTCCCGGCGCGCAGAGCGTCGAAGCGGATGAGGAAATCCGGCGCGTTCTGCCGGTCATTCAAGCCCTGCGCCGGGAGACCCCTGCCTTGCTCTCCATCGACACCTCCAAGGCAGCCGTGGCGCGGGCGGCGTTGGATGCCGGCGCCGACATCATCAACGATGTCACCGGACTGCGGGGCGATGCCGAAATGCCCGCTCTCGCCGCCTCCACCGGCGCGGGGGTGGTCATCATGCACATGCAAGGCGAGCCGCGCACCATGCAGGTCGCGCCAAGCTACGATGATGTCACCCGCCAAGTCGGGGAATTTTTTCGACAGTCCCTCGACAGCTCGTTAGCGTGCGGCATCGACCCGATGCGCATCGCCCTCGACCCAGGAATTGGATTTGGAAAAGCGCCCGAGCACAATCGCAGGCTGCTGGCGGGGCTTTCCGCGTTTCTGGAATTTGGCCGTCCGCTCCTCGTTGGCGTCTCCCGCAAATCCTTCCTTGGCTGGCTGGCGGGATCTTCCGCGATGGAGGATCGCTTCTGGCCCGGCGTGGCCCTGACCTCGCTCTGCCGCGAGCACGGTGCCCGCATCGTGCGTGTCCACGATGTCAAACCCCACACGGAGGCGCTTCGGATGACCGAGGCGATATTGGGCCATGTTTGAACAGGCTGTCGCTTTTCTGCGGGAGCAGTGGACCTCCGGCATCGAGATCGTGATTCTCGCGGCGGTTATCTACTACATCTACCTCTACCTGCGCGGAACCCACGGAGCCAGAATCCTGCTCGGCCTGGCGTTGGTTTTCCTCACGCTCACGCTGGTCTCCCAGTTGCTGAATCTCGAAGTCATCGGCTGGCTGTTGCGGAGTATTTCCGTGTTCCTGGCCATCGCGCTGGTCGTCATTTTCCAGCCCGAATTGCGCCGCGCCCTCACGGAACTCGGCAGCCACCGGTTTTTCACCTCGGCCTCCCAGGAGTCCGCGACCATCGAGCTCATCACGGATGCCGTCTTCGAGCTTTCCAGCAAGGGCTTCGGCGCACTCATCGCCATCGAACGCGAGATCAGCCTCAAAACCATCGTGGAGACCGGCGTGGCGCTGGATGCCAAGTTTTCAAAGGAACTCGCCCTCACTGTGTTTCATCCCAAGACGGTTCTGCATGATGGCGGCATGATCGTGAGCGGCGACCGCATCGTCGCGGCGGCTTGTATTTTTCCCCTCTCCCAGCGCGAAGACCTCGACCGCAACCTCGGCCTGCGACACCGCGCCGGGCTCGGTCTTGGCGATGAATCGGATGCCGTCTCGCTCGTGGTTTCCGAGGAGACCGGGCAGGTTTCCATTTGTCACAGCGGCAAAATCGAACGAAATTTGAGCGTGGAAAAATTCCGCCAGCGGCTCAGCCAGCTTCTTTTAGACGAAAAGTATGAAAGCGATCCTTCTCAACAACTGGAAAATCAAACTCACAAGCCTTCTTCTGGCCTTCGCCCTTTGGTTTCTCATCAAGCAGAACGTCAGTCGGAATCCCGTCCGGCTTGATCTCTTGAAATCCTCCACTGTCCAGGTTCAGTAACTTGGAAAACGCATCACAAAATGAGCAACAATCGTAAACTTTTCGGAACCGACGGAGTTCGCGGCGTCGCAAACATCGAGCCTGTCACGGCCGAGACCGCACTGAAACTCGGCCGCGCCGCCGCCCATGTTTTCGCGGAAGCCCGCGCCTCCTCGCGCAGCGGCCGCTTGCGGGTGGTCATCGGCAAGGACACCCGCCTCTCGGGCTACATGCTCGAAAACGCCATCGTCGCCGGCCTGACCTCGCTCGGCGCGGACGCCCTTCTCATCGGTCCCCTCCCGACGCCCGGCGTGGCCTACATCACCCGCTCGCTGCGTGCCGATGCGGGCATCGTCCTCTCCGCCTCCCACAATCCCTACGAGGACAACGGCATCAAATTTTTCCGCCACGACGGCTTCAAGCTCGATGACGAGATCGAAGCGCGCATCGAGCATCTCGTCTTCAGCGGTGAGATCGAAAACATCCGCCCGACCGCCACGAAAATCGGCAAGGCCCACCGCATCGACGACGCGCTCGGCCGCTATGTCGAGTTTGCCAAGCAGAGCTTTCCCCGCCACCTCACGCTCGAGTCGCTGCGCATCGCGCTCGATTGCGCAAACGGCGCCGCCTACAAGACCAGTCCCTGCATCCTGCGCGAACTCGGTGCCGACCTGGTCGTGATCAACAACCATCCGAACGGCACAAACATCAACACCCACTGCGGGAGCACCCATCCCGAGCAAATCCAAAAGCTCACCAGCGAGTGCAAGGCCCATGTGGGCATCACGCACGACGGCGATGCCGACCGCGTCCTGCTCTGCGACGAGAATGGCGAGTTGGTGGATGGCGACGAGATCATGGCCATCGCAGCGGTGGATTACCTCCAGCGCGGGTGCCTCGAGGGCGGCACTTTGGTTTCCACCATCATGAGCAATTTCGGACTCGATGAAACCCTCGAAGCCCACGGCGGAAAAATCCTCCGCACCAAGGTCGGCGACCGCTATGTGATCGAAGCCATGCTCCGCGAGGGACACAATGTCGGCGGCGAGCAGAGCGGCCACATGATCTTCCGCGACTACGCCACCACGGGCGACGGCATCGTGAGCGCCCTCCAAATCCTGCGCGTCATGATCGAAACCGGCAAGCCGCTCAGCGAACTCAAAAAAGTCCTGAAAAAATACCCTCAGGCCCAGCGCAACCTCCGCGTCAAAGACAAGCCGCCCCTCAAGACCCTGCCGCAAATCCAAGCCCTCCTCGCCGAAGCCGAGGACTCGCTCAACGGCAAAGGCCGCGTCCTCCTCCGCTACTCCGGCACGGAACCAAAAGTCCGCCTTCTCATCGAGGGCCGCGAACAAAATCTCATCGACACCCACGCCGACCGCATCGCCGCCGCCCTTCAAATCGAAATCGGCGAAGCATAGATTATTTTTCGCTGGTTGTTTTAAATTTTTGATCAAATATTCCATTATTACAAAGGCAACCTGCGAGGAGCGGAATTGTTGAGAGGGACATTGAGACCGAGTGAATGTCGAAGACGAACTTTGCAGGAGGCAATTGTTACGAAATTGTCACAATCCGTGTTTGAGCCGCTTTCGCCCATTTGACTCCGATTTTTTATCTAAATACTCATAAGCCACCTATCCAAAAATCATAACTCATAAATAAAAAGAACTATTCCCCGGGTGCCCCTGTTTTTTGAGTGTCCCTCAAGAAAAGACCTCCCCGCCGCTGAGGACATTCTGTTAATCGTCTCGAAAATAAAAAAACGAGACAGATCTGTTTGCACTTTCAGTCATGGCCAACATTTTACTAGTGGATCCCGATAACAATGCCTATCAGGCATTGAAGGGATTCTTGGGTCGTGGCGTCCACCGAAGCTCCTGCGTCTCCAACGCGCAGGATGCGATGGCTTTTCTGCGCGAAAACATCCTTGTGGATCTCATCATCGCCGAACTCAAGCTGGATAATTCAACCGGCCTCGGCCTGCTCGAGACCCTGCGCGGTGACTATTTTTTTGGTGCGGTGCCGGTGGTTTTTTATGCGGCCAAACCAACGCACGACGACATTCAGGATGCCTACGAGTTCGGCGTGCAGAGCATTCACCGGAAACCTTATCTCGAAAACTTGATCCAAGACGAGATCGCGAGGGTCGAAGGCAAGGAGTGGTATTGGGAATTTTTCGAAGCGGATGATGTCTTTTGCGAGCGCACCGGTTTGTCGTTGGACCAAAGATCGGATGCCTTGGACGAGCTCATTTCCGCCGTCAAATCCGCCGCGCCGCTCTTCAAGGAAACAGCGGAAAAAATTCTTCAAAACCCCTCGCCGACCGTCAGCGGGCAAGAAGAAAAGCAGCATCTGCTCCGCGAGATCACCGCGTTGCGCCAAGCAAACCGGAATGCGGCCGTGTCGGGCCTGGAGGAACTCCTCAAACTTCTCGCAACTTTTGCAGGCAGGTCGCTCTGGGGCGAATTCAAGAACGCTGTGGGTGCGCTGGATTATTACGCCATTCTGATGGGTTACCGTGCGGATGCTTACAAGCTGGACCGGATGGCCAAACAGGCGGCTGGCGTCTTGGACCGGTTGGCTCAAAACGCGGTATTGCGGTCTCTGCCGCCGCGCGAGGTGCATTCCATGATTCCCCACCTCCGGGATTCCGAATTGGAAGCCGGCACCACTCTTTTCAAACAAGGCGATCCGGGTGATGCGATGTATCTCGTCGAGCAGGGAAGACTCGGTGTTTATTTGGAGAATGCGGATGGCTCGAAACCGAAAAAAATCGGCGAGATTTGCGATGGCGGCATCGTTGGTGAGATGGCCTTGATCAAGAACGCTCCGCGCAGCGCGACAATCATTGCCGAAGCCCACACCCGCATGATGCGCATGGAAAAGGATGCCTTCCACCGCGTCATCCTCCAGTCACCCCAGATGAAGCACGCCGTGCAGGCCCTCGCCGAGCAGCGCTCGATGGAAAGCATCACCCAACGCGCGGGTGAAATCGACATTTCCGTATGGAGCAAAACCGCCTGCGAGGGCTTTCGCAAAACAGGACAACATATTCCCAAGGGCTTCCTCGGAAATGACGAGAAAAACAACGAAGACCTCAAGCGTGAAACCCTCAATATCGAGCGCTGGAACAAAATGGTGGACAGCCAATCCTTCCCTGTTGTGTCGTCGGCGCAGATTCTTCGCGAGATCGGGGCCCTTAAAAGCTGCCCGGTGATCGGCTCGGCCGCTGCCGCCTTTGCACAAGCCACCGGAGGAATAACGGTTTCGCTGCATCCTGTGATGGATTTGGTGGAACACGATCCCGGCCTGGCGTTCCAAGCGCTTCAGATCGCCAATTCGGTGCGCCAGGCCAAGAAAAAGGATACAGTCACCTTCATAGACGACGCCCGGATGTGCGTGAACTACCTCGGCGAAAAAAAACTCGCCGGCATAGCCAAGGGAATGCCGCGCTGCAGCGAAAGCTTCATGTATCTGGATGAGGAGGCGAACTGGCAGACCCACCTCAAATTCCTGCTGGCCACCGCAAACATCGCCCGCTTCGCCTGCGATCAAATGGAGTTTCCCCACCTCGAGCCGAATGCCTTTCTCGCCGCCCTGCTTCACGACATCGGCAAGCTCCTTTTCCTGCGCGTCCAGCCGGCAGGGTTCGTTCATGTCTATCTGCACGCCGAACAAAACAACCTCTCGATCGCCGAATCCGAGAAGTTGCACATGGAAATTTCATCGCGCCAGATGGCCATCGAGTTCGTGGAAAAAAAGAGCCTCCCGAAATGCTTCAAAAATGTGATCCGTTGGGTGGAGCAGCCGGATCAAGCGACAGAGGACGCCGAGCTTGTGGCGGTGGTGGCTATCGCCCGTTACCTGTGCCGACTCTGCAAGGTGGGCTTCAGCGCGGAGGTCGACACGACCGACCTTCTCCCGCTTGAACAAACCGAGCTCTGGGATTCTTTCCGGGGCCGCGTTTTCCCCAGCTTCAGTGTGAGCAATTTCGAGGCGTTGGTGCGCAGAAAATTGGAAAATCTCTCGTAGCAGAGCGTCACGGCTGCACGGAATCCCGCCCGGCGAGGCATGATTTTTATCCGAGAATTCGTGATTCCACCTGTTTCATCGTTTCGCGAAGGGCGGCGTAGCCGAAGTGGCCTTGGGGGACTTGGAGGAGACTGGATGCGGGCCAACGGGATTGGAGGAGCGTAAGGTCTTCGAGGGGGGAGATGCGGTCGTGGAGCCCGCCGGTGAGGAGGATGGAGGATGGGTCGCAGAGGGGAACCCCGTGGAGCGGGGAGACGAGATGGTCGCAGCGGGCGGTGTTGCCGCGCGAGTGGCCGCGACGGCGCAGCTCGCGCCGCATCACGGCCGAGCCCGGGCTTTCCCATACGGCCTTGTCCATATTCACGATCGGCTGCACGAGGGCGACGAAACGGAAGTCCGCCTCGAGGAAGGACAGCAGCGCCCCGGTCCAACCGCCGTAGCTCGTCCCGACAATGGCGAACTCGCGTGTGCCGCGTGTGCGGAGCAGGGCCATGAGTTGGCGGAGCTCGATCACGCCTTGCCGGATGCCCTCGGCATTTCGAACGAGGTCGGCCGTGATGGCCAACTCGCCGTTCCAAGCGCGGTGCGGCGTGCGTGAGTAGTGGTAGGGCAGGTGGGGAAAGGCAACACTCCACCCATTTGCGTTGAACCAGGCCGCAAGCCGCCTGTAGCCGATATCACTCGCGCTCATGAGGGCGTGAAGCAGCAGGACGGTCGGGGCGTTTTGTTGGCGGGCCGGAAAAAAACGCACACGCACGCGGTCGTTTTCGGGATGGCCGGTGGGTCGGGGCGAATCCCATTCGATCCAGTTGTTTTTGAGACTCGGACGCCCGGCTGGCGGCATGCGGTAAAACTGCTCGCGGCTTTGGCTGCCGCATTCGTTCAGATACCTTTCAAGCGCCTCGAGCGAGCAGGCGTCAGCGCGCCGCCGCCATTGGATCGCGTGCATCATGTTGCACATCGTGCCATCGACGAGCCAGGCGAGCGGGCGGTTCACAAGACGCTTCATGGTTCGCGCATGCGTTCCTGCGGCGAGTGGGGAAGGTCGTCCGGCGTGAGATGGCATTCCGCGACCAATCGGTTTTTCAGAGCGATCAGTGCGGCGGCGACATCGTCGCGGAGCTTTTTCCGTCCGCCATCCGGGCTCGAAAAAACCGGCTCGCCCACTCCGATAAAAACCTTCGCCCTCCGCCACGGAAGCCAGTTGCGGCGGTTGTAAAGGCGCTCGCTGCCGAGGATCACCACCGGCACGACAGGACAGCCCGCCTTTGCGGCGATGAGAAATGCCCCTTCACGCATATCGGCACCGGCGAGGATCGAACGCTCTCCGTCGCGTATGCCACCCTCCGGGAAAACGCCGATCATCCGCCCCTGCTCAAGCCTCCGCAAAGCGTGGCGCAGGGCTTGCCGGTCGTCACCGTGGCGGTCCACCGGAATCACATCCAGCCAGGTGAATGCCGCCTTCGACCACGCCGCGCCGAAGAGTTCCGCCATCGCGATCCAATCAATCTTGCGCGGCAACCAACCGCTCAGAAACGGCGGGTCGAAGTGGCTGATGTGGTTGCTCACCATCACGCAAGCACCGGGCGGGATTTGACCGAACTCCAAAAAACGCACGCGCGAGCCGAAGCAGAGAACAAATTTTAAAAAAGAAACAACGCCGTGGTAGAAGACCGTGTGAAAGGCGTCGCGGGCTGTCATGGACTTACTGCGCGGCCGTCGTGAAAAAGCGTTCCTGCTTGGGAGTGATCTTGCGGCCGAGTTTTTTCAGCACCAGCAGCATGTCCTCCCAGACTTTGCGTTTTTCCGTGATCGTCTGGTTCCGCAACAAGTAGGCCGGGTGGTAGGTGACCATCACAGGAATGCCCTCGAACTCGAGCCAGGTGCCCCGGATGTCGCGGATCAAGCGTGTCTCGCCGAGCAATCCCTCCGCAGCCGTTGCTCCCAGCGCGACCATGGCGCGGGGTTTCACCAAGCGCACCTGCTCGCGCAACCACGGCAGGCAGGTCGCCATTTCCTGCCCCTTCGGCTTGCGGTTGCCGGACTCCTCGCCCGGCATGTCGGGACGGCACTTCATGACATTGGCGATGAAAATGTCATCACGCGTGAATCCCATGGCCTCGATGATTTTGGTGATGAGCTGGCCGGATTTTCCAACGAACGGCTCGCCCTGCGCGTCCTCTTCGGCCCCCGGTGCCTCGCCGATGAACATGAGCTCCGCCGAGCGGTTGCCCGTGCCAAAGACGACCTGCGTGCGCGAGGCCACGAGGTTCGGGCATTTCACGCAGCCGAGAATCGCCTTCTCCAGAAGTTCCCAGGTCCACTCGGTCGCGGGCGGTGGAGGCAAGGGCTGGACTGCGGCCGCCGGGCGCGTGGTCGCCGCCTTGCGGAGGCGCTTCAATGCCGTCTGCGAAGCCTTGGGTGCGGACTTGATGCCCTTTTGGACCTCCTTCAAAAGAGGGAGCGCCTCTGCCAGCGCCTGCTGAAAAACATCACTCATTGGCGCCAGAATTAACAATC
>JBJTGE010000148.1:0-4443 GCA_046093785.1 Spartobacteria bacterium | reverse complement strand
GAACCCACATTCCTTGCGGAACCAGATCCTAAGTCTGGCGCGTCTGCCAATTTCGCCACCCGAGCAAGCCGCAAGGCCTCGACCATCGGTGGACTGCACCATGTGATCAAGCGGAAAATCCCCTCGACAGGTGCCCCTCATGCCAATACGAGTCATCGTCAATGGACACACATGGCGAAATCCTACTCGGCCGCGATTGCGATGCGGTGCAAATTCCAAGCGGCCACCCGATCGTTCTTCCAGCCGGGATGTCGGTGGTGATCACTCAGTCGCTCGGCGGCACATTCACTGTGGCCACGCCCGGCGGTCTGGCCCGCATTGATTTGAAGGACGCCGATGCGCTCGGGCTCGATCCAGCCAAGGGCATCGAAAAAGTGAAGGTCGAAGGCAGCAAGCAGGAGGCCGTCTGGAATCAGCTGAAATTGGTTTTCGATCCCGAGATTCCCGTGAATGTCGTGGATCTCGGTCTCATATACGACTGCGATGTCAGGACCCAGGAAAACGGAACCACCTCCGTTCTTGTCAAAATGACCCTCACCGCGCCGGGATGCGGCATGGGCCCGACCATCGCCGCCGATGCCCGGAGCAAAATCCTCGCCCTCGAAGGCATCGATGAAGCCGATGTCGAACTCGTCTGGGACCCGCCATGGAATCAATCCATGATCAGTGAAGCAGGCAAAATGAAGCTCGGGATTCTTTAGTCCGTCGGCTCAGTTCTGGTGGTCCGGTCCGAAGTAGGAGGTGAAAATTCCCTCCACGCTGCCGTTTTCTTCCAGCGCGGTCAGCGCCCTGTTGAATGGCAGCCTCAGCGGACTCCCGGTCGGGAAGGCGAAGCCGAAGGTGCATTTTGAAAAAACGGGCCCTGCTGTTTTGACCGGAATTTCAGGCTGTTTGAAGTCGATCGTCTGAACCTGTGGCGCTCCGTCCACCACCGTATCCGCGCCACCGGAGAGCATGAATTTCACCGCCTTATCCAGCGAGGGGAAGGATTGTTGAAAAATGCCTTTCTCCCTCATGTAATCTTGCGCAGCGGATTTCTCGACCACCGCCACACGCTTGCCCGCCAGATCGTTCGGCCCATGGATTTTCCCTTTCAGTTTTTCCACCGTCATCGCGCTGGTGATGCTCGAGGTCACATACGCCACGACGATGATGCCAAGGACGATCCAAACAATCATGACCAAACGCCCCAAAACCCCCGGGAAACCCTTGTAGGTCGACTTTCCAGTGAGGGCGAGGGTGACGACATAGTAAAACGCTTCCGCCATTCCGTCTTTGCGGCTTTTCGGAAAGTCCGGATTGTGTTTTTTTTCAAACCAATACACGAAAAGCGTCAATCCAAATACCGCCGCAAAAATTACCCAAAACATTTCCAAGCGCACAAGATCCAAGAGGTCGGTGAGAAACGAGAAGGCATTGGCCGTGGATTTTTCAGGCACCAGAATTTGAAGCCCCGAGTGGAAATACGGATGCGAGAACTCGACAGTGCTGAAGGCCGAGTGGGTAATGGGTATGTCGCCCGCAAGAATGTCGATCTCCCCGTTGCGCAAGGATTCCATGCCCGTCTCGATGTCTGGAAAAACAAGCGCATTATAGGTCCAATGGTTTTCAACAGCCACCTGGTCGAGAATTTCCACCGCCGCACCTGTCGCGGGATTCGACTGGGCATTGATGAACGGCTCCCTCCCCGCAAATCCGACTTTCAATGCCTCCGCGTGACCAGTCCAGCCGCAGAGGCACATCCCAAGCGCAACCAGAAACAAAACGATGCCGCGTCGCTTTACCATTTTCGAATTTTAGAAATCCAGAAAATCGCCACACCCGACGCCACCGCCAGAAAATTGATCAGATAAAATGGCCAGTAAGCCTCTTCCATTGGCAGGGGAAGCTTCACATTCATTGAAAAAATTCCAACCACCAAGTTGGCCAGCATGATGGCTATTGTCCAGATGGTGAATTGCTTGATGAGAATATTCAGGTTGTGGCTCACGATGGAAGCCCGGGCGTCCATAAGGCCGGCGATAACCTCCGAGTAAATCTCCGACCGGCGCAGACATTGCTGGTTTTCGATGATGATGTCCTCAAGGATGCGTGTCTGCTCGTGGTCGAGTCCCAGACGGCTGGAGGACTTCATTTTGTCGAACAGCGCGGCATTCGAGTGGATCGCGTTCAGGATGTAAACGAGGCTTTTTTCCAGCGCGAACATGTTCAGGAGGTAGCGGGTCTCCATCGAGCTGATGATGCGCCGCTCCAGCGAGTCCGAGAGCATATTGATGGCCTTCAGGTGGCCCTCGAAATGGCTGATGCTTTGGTAAAGAAGGCGGAGGATCACATCCTGAACCGAGAAAATCCGCAGCGGCGCACGGCCCTCGAAAAGCGGGGCATCGTCGGGCATGACCACCACGATCCGGTCCTCGTAAACGAACACACCGGTCGAGGTGAGCTTCAGCAAAAAATTGTCGTCGGCCGAGAAGCTCTTCGGGCGTTTGAAAATGATCGCCGCGTGGTCGGTTTCAAATTCCAGACGCGACAGCTCATCAGGATCCAATGACGAATGCAGCGTGTGGTAATCGATATTGTAGAACTCCAGTAAATCCGCCTCGTCCTCGATGGTTGGACTGTTGAAGACAATGATCTGCGCATCCTGCGGTTCGCAGCGCACGACAGTGCCTGCGTCCTCCGCCACACGGTAGTAGCTCCGCATGCCACCCGCCTTGGCGATGGGCATCTCCGGCGCCTCGGCGATATCAGTCGCTTCGATGGATGCTGAACTCGACATGCCTGCACTCTCGACGAAATCCATGCCCTGCGTCCATGCGTTTTTTGATCAATTCCACTCTCCCTCAAACACGCCTTTGCCATGCGCGGGCGGCAGGCTATTGTTTGATCCATGAGCAGGATTCGCTTTCGCATAGTTCCCCCGGTTGATCGTTCCTCCGAGGGTGTTTTCATTTCCGGCAGCAGTGAGGCGCTGGGTTGCTGGGACCCCGCGCAGGCCTTGCGCCTGACTTGGCAGGCACCCTTCCACACAGGTGAAATCGAGGCGCACACTGGCTCGCACTTTGAATACAAAATCACTCGCGGATCCTGGGAACGCGAGGCGGTGGACGCCTACGGCAATGTGCCTGGCAATTCTTCTCACGAGGTGTGGCTCGACGCCACGCTTCAACACACGGTTGCCGACTGGAAGGACCGCTTCAGCGGAAGGCTCACCCGCGAGGTCATGGGCTCGCGCTTGCTGGCCCAGGACCGCGAACTCCTCATCTGGCTGCCCCCCGCCTACTCGCGCGATTCCGGTCACCGCTTTCCCCTCGTGATCCTCCACGATGGCGACGCCCTTTTCGACCCCGCCCTCAGCCAACCCTCGGGTATCGACCTCGCCGCCGACGAATGGGTTTCCATGCTCTCCCGCCGGGGCATGATGCCCGAATCGATCGTTGTCGGCGTCAGGCATCCCGAGGGCTTCTCCCCCGAGGACATCACGCTCAAGGACCACGAACTCTCGCCGGAATGGGGGGGGGATGGCTACGCCGCCTACATCGCGCAGGACCTCGTCGCCCACATGGATCAACACTACCGCACCATCGCTGCGCCCCCCTCCCGCATCCTCGGCGGCGTCGGGCTCGGCGCCCTCCACGCCTTCCACACCGCCCTCCGCCACCCGGGCGTCTTCGGAGGGCTCGCCTGCCTCTCCACCTCCGTCGAAGACATCTCGCAATCCATCCCGTCCCACTGCGCCGCCCTGCGCCTCCTCGAAGAAACCCCTGCCCTCGACAAAAACCTCCGCATGTTCTTCGACTACGGCGATCAGGAAATCGACGAATGCTACGAAGGTTACCACACCCTCCTCGCCTCCCACCTCCGCTCCAAAGGCCTCGCCGAAGGCCACCAATTCCAAATCCAACGCATCCCCCGCGCCGGCCACACCCCCGTCTCCTGGCGCACCCGCCTCGGCAAAGCCCTCACCTTCGCCTCCCGCCCCTAAAAAAAACCGCCCCCCAAACGACAAAAAATTTGGACGATCGTCCAAATTTTTTGTCGCTCACCTGCGAGCCTCATGGCGAAAAATCGTAAATTCATCGCCTGTCCGCGACCTTTGAATTGATCAAATAAAAACAACCGAAACTAGATCCAGTCTGACTTTTCAGCCGAATCCGGAGAGCAGATCCAGCCCTGTATCCGTCTTTAAAACTTAGACAAAAAATTTGGACGATCGTCCAAAAAAATTGTCTTTTGCAGGCGAGGTTGATTCCAAAAATCGCAAATGCGCTGACTTTGCAGTATCCTTTGAATCGAGCACCTCGAAGCGAAAAGGAATCAAATTGTGTCTGACTTTTCTGTCGGGTTCGGAGGGCAGAAGCAGATTCGTCTTTGTCATCTATGCTGAGGACAAAAAATTTGGACGATCGTCCAAATTTTTTGTCTCTTTGATTTAGCGGGAGG
>JBJTGE010000147.1:0-4224 GCA_046093785.1 Spartobacteria bacterium | reverse complement strand
CTTCTGGACCAAGGCCTCTTCGGTGGCTGCGCCCAGGGCTTTGGCGTTGATGAAAAGCGAGTGTGGCGGAACCCCATTCCCGCTTATGTCGAGATGGCTGGCATCTATACCTGCCCCCGTTAGCAAGCCGGAGGACTGTCCTGCAGGAAACTTCACCACGGGTTGAATATCCTTCGGCTTTGGCTTGTTGGCGGGATCGATAGTGAAATCCAACTGCACGAGAGTTCCCGGTTTGATCGGTGCGGCATTGCCAGGTGTGCTGCCAGGCAGGGTTTCCTTGTCGCCCAAGGCAAAAAGGTAGGTCTTGTAGGCTTCGAGGTTTAACATGTGCTCCTTGGCAAAAGACTGCGATGGAAGCGCCCCGTTCACCTCCGAGAGTGCCGCAGGCGTTTTCAGAGAGATCAGGACATTGCCGCTCAACTGCGGATGAACCATGAGAAACTTTTCATTGGCGGCGACGGCATACTGGATGGGAGCAACACGCCAAGCGGCCGCACGCTCCGCGAGTGCGGCGATCGTGCTACGGCGCAGCGAGTGGGTGCCGGCAAAGACACTTGTCCAGCCCTCATGCTTGCGCTCGGCGAAACCACACAGGTTACTGCCGGGGTAATTGGCGAGGCGACGGGCTTTGGGATCTTGGACAACAAGGCCGAGCTGCGGATCCAGCTTCAGACCCTCGGACTCACTGCGCAGGATTCCTTGGTCGATCTCGTCCCTGCTTTCGACAGCGAGTCGCAGGCTCCTGCTGCCACCCTTCACGCGCACCGCAAGGAGGTTGGTGCCTTTCTTTAGCTTGAGAGGGAAAACAAAGTTGTCGGAAGCAATGTTGGGAAATTCATTCCCAAATCCCGCAGTGTCGAGAAGCTTCTCCCCATTGAGATACCAAGTCATCCACCAGTCCGCTCCCGCTCCGATGAGCACCTCGCGCTCCTCGGGGGATTCAATGCGAGTGAAGGCCCAGACAACCTCCTCGGGCGCCAGCACTCCAAGGGGCGAGAGATTCAGCATACCCCCATTGCGTGTGATCGGAGAGGCCGTGTTGGTGATGCCGCCAATTTCCATCTGTGCCGGAAGTTCCGATGGCACGGGCGTCTCGGTCGAGTTTGCGGAGAACGGCCCGAAAGCAGTCCACTCTGTAGGCAGCGCAAAGCTTGGCGCAGGCTTGCCGGAAAGCAAAGGTTCCGTCGAGGCTGAAGCGCTCGGAGACTGGGCCACAGCTGCAGGCACCACTTCCATGCCGATGATTTGACTCAGGCGGGCAGCATCTTTTTTCTGGAGATTGAAACCCGTGCCTTGGAGGAAGCAGATGACATTGTTGTTTGCTTTGAGCTTCTCGATGGCGGCTGCAGTGGGATCGTCGATCTCGAGGAGGTTGTTAAAAATGTAAAGCTTCGCGGCAGGCACTTTGCCGGCCTTGAAATCCTCCAAGTAGTAATAACCGTAAGGCACACCGGAGAGATCCAATTCGGAACGCTGGCCGCTCGACCATGTCATGTGCAGGTCGCCAAGCGCGCCTTTCAAATAATCGGTGGAGCGCTCGTCGTAGATGACGGCGACTTCGGCACCAGTGGGAGCCCCTGCCGCCGTTCTTGCCTGCTCAAGCGAGTTACGCAAGACCGACATCTCGTGCTGAATGAGAGGATCCTGATGAGTTTCTGGCCCCTCGACGGGATCGACGAAAACACTGTGCCCTCCGAGCACGATTCGCCCGGTCTCGCGCATCCAAGCGCTGCGAAGTTCCTCCGGCGTGGCAGTGCGGCCGACCATCCGGGCGCTGACATTGTAGCCGGGTCCCACTTTGCGATTCTCGTAATTCTTGTTTTTCCAAGTCCGGTAATCGAGATCGAACAGGATGGGTTTGTTGTTAAGTCGGAAGGAATCGAAGACGGCAAGCGCGCCCCCCGGGCTGGCCGGAGCCAAGCGCTGGTGATAGCGAACAGGCCCATTCACGAAATCCAGCTCCTTCGAGTTCATCAGCCGAACATTGGCAGTCATGTTTGCTCTGGCGCCATTCTCGCCCGAGCTTGTTCCAATCAGCAGCGGCCGAGTGGCGGATTCACGGATCATGCGGGCGATGTCTTCAGCCAAGGCAACGCGGCCGTCGGCGATGAATTCCTTCCAGTTGCGCTGTTGCTCTTCAGTTTCCGGATCGTGAAAGCGCGGACTGCCAATCAAGGAATCGGCAGGTGGTGGCGCGGCCTGATCAAAGGATGCGATCTTTTGATTCCACGCGGCAGAGAGAGCCTCGGGCGTGCCATATTTTTTCTTCAACCAAGCATGCCATGCCGCCACAGCTGGTTTGCTGTAATCACTCCAAGCGCGGGCATCCTTGGCCTTGGCGGCATTCGGTCCTTCCCACAGATAAAATTGCGCGTCCTGCGCACCACCGATCAAGTAGCCAACCACCTGATCTCCGCCTGGCGCACTTTCCACGGTCTTGACGAACTCCTTGATCGCCGAGCGCATGTCCTCGCGCAGCTTTTGCGAGTAGAACGACCAAGCCAGCACCTCGCGCTTCTTGGGGTCCGGGTCATTGCCCACCCGTTGAAAATGGAAGCTCACCACAAAGGGTTCACCACGGTCGTTGCGCAAGACCTCGTCAGGATTTTCCGTGATCCACTCGGGATAGGTATCGACCTGAAACCAAAAAATGATCCGTGCGGTGGGGTGCTGCTGTTTGACGAGATTGAGAACCTCGCGCACAGACTCCCGATCATAGGAATCGCGGCCATTCCAGAAAGTGCGAATAGGATAGGGCTGGCCCGCGATCTTCTGCGGGAGGAATTTCCGCATCCCTCCGTGCCAGCCAAAATTCATTCCCAGCACGACTGTTTCCATTCCGGCCTGCTTGAGCACGGTGAGATCGAGCTTGTCCGTAGGCCGATTGATCGTTGCCCAGTCGCAGCCTACCACATTCGGAAGTATCGGTGATTGTGATGGTGCCGTGACTTTCGCCTCTGTGGTGGACTCAGGTTTTTTTTCGGTGCCGCCTTGCCTTGAACAACCAGTGGAAAGGCAGGCGAGAAGCGCGACACATATTGGGAGCTTACGGAGATGTATTTTGATCATTTGGATTGGGGTAAATATTTCGTGTCACCGGCCCTTCGGGTGATTCACGGGATTGATCGGTGTGCGGCCTTGCAAGACCTCGGCGACATTTCGTGCGCAGGTGAGGCGCGCTTGCTTGCGGCTTTCGACCGTGCCACCACCGACATGCGGGGTGAAGACGACATTTTTTTGCGCGAGGAGACCGGGATGAATTTGCGGCTCGTTCTCCGCGACATCCATACCAGCGCCACCGAGATGGCCACTGGCCAGGGCGGCAGCGAGTGCGTTTTCATCGACCACCGGACCGCGCGCCATGTTGAGCACGATGGCCCCGCGTTTCATGAGCGGGATGCTTTGCGCATTGAGAAGGTGACGCGTCGCGGGCACCAAAGGGCAATTCAGACTCACCACATCGGACTCGGCGAGCAAGGCTTCGAGCGTGCGGTAGCGCGGATCGTTTTGTCCGCTGGTGTTGTGGAAAACAACGCGCATGCCGAAAGCCTCGGCGCGCTTGGCCACTGCACGGCCGATCTGCCCGAAGCCAACGATGCCAATCGTTTTTCCGCCAAGCAGCATGCCATCCCCCGGGCCGGGTTGGAATCCATCCCTCGCCCATTGGCCGGAGCGCACATAGGCATCCGCTTCGGGCACGCGGCGGGCGACTGCGAGCAGCAATGCGATGGTGTGGTCGGCGGCTGGCTCGCTGAAGGGATCGGGGCAGTTGCTGGCCCAGACCCCTGCCTCATCGAGTGCGGCGATGTCGAGGTTGTTGTAGCCGATGGCCACATTCGCCACGATGCGCAGCTTCGGCGCGGCGGCGAGAAGTTCCCGGTTCACC
Source organism: Spartobacteria bacterium (assembly GCA_046093785.1). Lineage (GTDB taxonomy): Bacteria > Verrucomicrobiota > Verrucomicrobiia > Chthoniobacterales > Terrimicrobiaceae > UBA967. Next base: position 338 of record JBJTGE010000147.1, on the reverse strand, counting down.
GCGAGTTCGTGCTGGTTGATGATCCCGACAAGATCGGGCACGGGTGCCAGCACTTCTTCACGCGAGCACATGGGGCCGCCGGACAGGCCTTTGATGATTTCCGCCAACCCGAGCAACGGCTCGAGATGGTCATCGGGGACATGATTGGTGATGAGGACTTTTGGTTTCATGTTTGAATGGAATTTCAGGAGCGGTGTTCGAGAATCTTTCGCTGTCCTCGCACGGCAAGGGCCGGCACGGGCACGAACTTGTAAGCGGTGAATTCCCGGTCGCCCACCGCCTTGGCCACCTCCGAAACGTAGTCGCCGGTTCCGGCTATGTTGAGCCAACCGTAGAGG
>JBJTGE010000146.1:0-4353 GCA_046093785.1 Spartobacteria bacterium | reverse complement strand
TGCAAAAGAGCGCGGCGGTTTGTGGGGTGGTCACCCGTGCCGATGATGAAAACACGCGGAGCCACGCCCTTCTGGTAGAGACGCGCGGCGAGGACCGGCCGGGCCTGGGATTCACCGCCAAGAACAACGATGGCGTCGGGCTTTTCAATCGGCGACTCAATGACCAAAGCCTTTCGCCACACCTTGGAAAACCACACGGGGTATCCGGAAACCAACACGACGGTCAGCAAAAGGAGGAGCGTGGCGACACAGAAAAGCACGCTGCGCTGGAGGGGGTTCATCACAGACGGGAGGCTGCCTCGCGGAGTGTGCCCTCATAGTCCCTGACACGATCAGGCAGGTTGAAGGCGAGAGCTTTTTGAAGCGACGCGCGGCGCATGCCTTTAAGGCGCTCGCGATCCGCCAAGATCGTCCGCAGGGACTTGGCGAAATCTTCCGGCGTGAGATCGGAGAACAGCCCGTTGACACCATGCTCGATCACATCGCTCAAGCCTCCGATGCGGCTTCCAGCAATCGCGAGGCCATGCTTGAGGGCTTCGATTCCCGCCATGGGGAGTCCTTCGGAAGTGGATGTCATGAGAAGAACATCCGCCAACTCGAGGCGTTTGGAAACCTCCTCTGCGTCAAGCCAACCGGAAAAAGTGACTCGATCTGCAAGACCGCACGAATGAACGAGGTCTCTCATCGAAGCTCCCAGCGGCCCCTCGCCGATGACTTCGAAATGCCATGGCAGGTCTTGGATTTGCGCCAACGCTTGGATCGCAAGCAGGGGATTTTTTTGAACACTCAAGCGCCCCAGCATGAGAATGCGCGGGGGATTTCCCGAACTCACGATCTCCGGAGCGGCAATCATCGGCACCCCGTTGAGGATGACCTTGGCGTAGATGCCGCAGTTTTTTGCAGCGAGGTCTCCCACAAACCCACTCACGGCCGTCACCGATGCCGCCTTTTTCCAGATGGGTTGGATAAACGGCCCAAGCACACGGAAGAGGGAATCGGTTTGCTCGGGCACACCACCGGGAACATCTCCCAAGTGCGCGGTGAGCACATAGGGAATGCGCGTCAGAAGATGTAAGGCGAAGACCAAAGCACCCGTGGGAACGACGAAGTGGGCGTGAATGACATCCGGCTTCCACGAACGGCACATCCTCCATGCAGGAAAAAAGGCCGTGAGAAGATACAGCGCCATTTCAGGAACCGAGCAGGTGTCCTCCCGCTTGCGGAACGACTCGGGGCGGAAAACTCGAACCCCGTTCACCACCGCCTCGCGAGGCAGATGGCGCAAACCGGCTGAAATGACACGAACCTCATGCCCGTTTTGCACAAGCCCCTCGGCGACGGATGCCGCCACGCGCCCCCCACCCCCGCCGACTGGTGGGTATTCGTAACAGAGGACGAGGATTTTCATGGGAGAAACCGGTCGTAGATGTCCTCCACGGCCGAGGTCATTCGCTCGACGGAGAAGCTGGCTTCGATTTTGGCGCGGGCGTTTTGGGATATGCGCGAGGAAAGTGCGGCATCGGCAAGCAACGCCGCCGTGAGTTCGACGAAAAGCGCGGCATCATCCGAGGGAACCAGAAAACCCTCGGCACCATCGCCGATAACCTCTGCGATGCCGTCCAGTTTTGAAGCCACAACAGGCAGACCCATGGCCATGGCCTCGAGGAGGGTCATTGGCAGGCCCTCATAGCGCGAAGGCATGAGAAGGACATCGGCCGCGAGATAGACCAGGCGCGTGTCAGCGACATAGCCGGAAAATGTGACCCTGTTTGCAATCCCGAGCGCGGAGGCTTTTTCACGGAGCATCTGCTCCTCAGGTCCGTCGCCCGCCAAAAGAAAATGCAGGTCTGGAAAGCGCGGGGCGAGTTGCGCGGCAATGTCGAGGAGCAGGGCGAAGTTCTTCTGGGGGTTCAAACGACCGACTCCGGCAACAATGCGGGAACCGGCGGGAAGTCCAAGCTGTGCCCGCGCCTGATCCCGCGAAGCTGCACCAGGACTGAAACGGCGAAGATCGATGGCATTGGGAACCAGAGAGATTTTTTCGGGAGGGATGGATTCATGGCTGATCAAAAAGTCCCTGCAAGCGGCGGCGACAGCGATGATGTGGTGGGCGAAGCGGTTTGTGGATTTGTCGAGGGCGAGGAGGACTTTGTTGTCGATCCGGTGCGGGTCGTTGGTGTGGTCGTGGTTGATGATAACAGGCACGCCGAGCAAGGCTCCGAGCGGCTTGGCAATGATGTTCGACGGGATGAGATGGCAGTGGAGGATATCCGGCTTGTCGGCGAGAATCCGCCAAAGGATCGAGACGAGGTAAACGGGGAGGAACTTGTGAGGTGAGAGCGAGTGGACTTTTATTCCAGCCTTCTTCAGACGATCCCAATAAATGCCGTGACCGTGAAGCGTGGCGACTTCATGGCGGAAGCGGGAACTGCCGCAGGTGGCCAAGTTCAAAACGACCTCCTGGGCGCCGCCGAGATGAAGGCTGTCGATGATGTGGAGGACGCGTTTCACGAGGGATTTCTCAGCTGCCATTGTTGCCAAACATGTTCGCACCAGAGGTAGAGACGCTCGTCGGATTTCCCGGCAAGGTGGGCGGAGAGTTTTTCCCGCAGCATGGGCGAGTTCGCCTCGGGGGCGATGCGCCCGCTGCGGAGCCAACTTCCGACCGGTGTGCCAAAGCCTTTTTTGCTCCGGTAAATGATGTCATGCGGAAGCAATTCCTCAACGGCCCGCTTGAGCAGATATTTAGTGGTCTTGCCACGGAGCTTGTAATGATGCGGCAGGCGACGGGCGAAGTTGGCGACTTCGATGTCGAGAAAGGGACTCCGCACCTCCAAGGAATTCATCATGCTCGCGCGGTCGGCTTTCGCGAGGATGCCGTCCTGCAAATAAATCTCGGTGTAGAATTGAAGGGTGCGATCCACAGGATTTTGAACGGAGCAGGATTCCCAAACTTCGATCGCCTCGCTGTAGATTTCCTCAATGCTGAAACGCGAATCAGTCAGGCGGGCGAGTTCCGAAGGCTCGAGAGCACCCAGCCAGACAGGATTCCAGAGGCGCGAGGGATGATCCAATCCGCGCAGGGTGCGTTTGATTTTGAAATCGAGGCTGATATTCGCGTGGGAAACCGGCAAGCAGGCCGCCAGAAGGCGCAAGGCTTTGTGCAGTGGCCGGGGGACTATTTTTGAGTAGAGGTCGGCCACCCGCAGGGCGCGGAAGGGATCGTAGCCAGCGAAGAGTTCATCACCCCCATCGCCGCTGAGGGCAACGGTGACATGGCGGCGTGCAAAACGGCACAGCAACCATGTTGGAAGGAGCGATCCGTCACCTTGGGGTTCGTCGAGAAGATCGAAGATGCGCGGCATGGCCTCCAAGGCGGCATCGAGGCCGAGCGTGTCCGTGTGATGCTCCGTCTTGAGATACCCGGCAACCTGCGCGGCGAAGGCTGATTCGTCAAAACTCGGTTCCTTGAAGCCAATCGTGAAGGTCTGCGGTTTTGACCCTTGGGTTTCACGGGCGGCAAGCGCGGCAATCGTCGAGGAATCCAGCCCCCCGCTGAGAAAGATGCCGAGGGGGACATCGGCCACCAGGCGACGGCGGGTCGCACGGGTCAAAATCTCCAGCAATTCCGAAGCGAGCGCGGACTCGCTTTTACCCGACTCCTCCGGTTCGAGAGTGTAGCGCCAGTAGCGGGTGAGGCGTGGTGATCCACCGCCCGGTGCCAGCGTGAGATGGTGCGCGGCGGGGAGTTTGAAAATGCCCTCTATGGCTGAGTGCGGGGCAGGAATGAGAGCATGGGCGAGGAACTTGACCCTTGCTATCTCCGACTGGTTGCGAGGAGCCAGTGGATGCTCAAGGAGGGCGGTCAACTCGGAGGCAAACGCGAAGGTGCCGTTCCGCTGAAAGTAGTAGATCGGCTTCTTCCCGAATCGGTCGCGGGCGAGAAAAAGTCGCCCCGTCCGGGAATCATGAATGGCAAAAGCCCACATGCCATTGAGCCGGGAAAGCATGCCCTCGCCCCATTCGCGCCAGGCGTGGAGGAGAACCTCGGTGTCCGAGTGGTCGGTTGCAAAAACATGTCCCTTGGCAAGGAGTTCGCGGCGGAGCTCCGGATGATTGTAAATTTCCCCATTAAAAACAATCACCGTCTGGCCGTCGGAGGAGCACATCGGCTGCGCGCCGCCCGCGAGGTCGATGATCGAAAGACGGCGATGCCCCAAAAACACACCCGCATCGGCTTTTTCAAAATACCCCTCTGCATCCGGCCCGCGATGAGTGAGCCGACGGGTCATGCGCTGCAAATCCGCGCTGCCGCCCGCGCCGACAAATCCGGCTATGCCGCACATCAGACCG
>JBJTGE010000145.1:0-11464 GCA_046093785.1 Spartobacteria bacterium | reverse complement strand
GGATGCCGGCGTTGATTTTTTCGCCGCCTCCTTGGCGTGTTGGTAAACATCGAGCCTCACAGCGATATCCACCTTGATGGGTTCCGGCGTGGCGAGATTGACTGTTGGCGCGGCGCAGGAGGCGAGCAGGAGGGCGGTGGCTGCGGTGGCGGTTGCGAATGGAGATTTCATCGTGGTGAGGTGCGGCTCCACGCGCCTGTGTTGGATTCGCCGTCATGGAGCACGGATTCAAATGTGCGGGAGCCGAGCGGGCCTTGCAACTTCAAGTCAAAGACGCCTTGCCCGTCGGTGAACCAGAAATCGCCCGAGCCGGTGTCGTAGTCGAAGTCTCTCACCGCTTCGAGGGCAACACGCAGGCTGTCGCGCTTGAGGTTGGTCCAGCCTGTGGGGATGCGGGCGAGGAGGTCGTCGATCTTGCCGATTTCCATGCGGCCGGGGGCTTTGGTTTCCAAGCGGCCTTTCAGGCGGCGGATCGATTTCGACTCGGCATTCATCTGGCCTGTGAAATCGAGCGGGCCGGTCATGCGGAAATTGTGCGGGGCGATGATGTCTGTGAGCTGCCCCAGATCGACCCGCGTGCCGCTCAGCCAGCCGATCCAGGGGGATTTGTCATCGAAGAAAAAGCTGAATCCACCGGCGATGGTTCCGCTGTAGAGTTTGCCTCCGAAGAAGCCGTTGATGCCTTGGCGGTCGAAGGTGGCGGTGATCCAGGAATCGCCGCCACGGAACTGGCGCCAGCGGAGATTTTTGATGCGCACGGTGCCGACGACATTGCTCATCGATTTCTCCGGGGGATAGGAAAACTGGAGGCTGCCGGGCTCGGTGTTGATTTCGATCTGGTAGGCGGGGAATCCGTATTCCTGCGCGGGGATTTCGAGGCTTCCGCGCAGGGTCAGCGAGGCGAGGTCGTCGAGCGAGACATTCTCTGCCGTGGTGCGGAAGTTCAGCGGAAGGCCGTATTCCGTGCGGCCGCCGCTGCCGATGACGACGCTGCCGAATTTGACATCGAACCTCTTGATCCGCCAACCCGGCGCGGGCGTGTCGGCGCCGGTGGCCATGCGTTTTTTTGCGGCCTCCATGTAGGCGAAGAGGTCCTCTCCGATGTGGATGACAGGATGCAGCACGGTGACATCCTCGAGTTCCTTCGCAAGAATTCCGGCAAGGGTGAACTTGAGAAACACGCTGCGCAGCGACACGACGCGTGTGAACGGATCGTTGGGAGAGGGGATGACGAGATCGCTGATTTCGATCTCCTGCCTGGTGGCGGCGAGGGTATTTGTGATCTCCGCCGGAGTCAGGTTGCGCAGGGTCGTATTGATCGTGAAAGCGGCATCTGTCGCCGAGCGCCAGGGGTTGTTTCCGATGCTTCCCTTGACGCCTCGAATATCGACGGCTCCGATTTTCCATGTGAATGCGGGGCCGCTTGGCGCGCGCGCCGGCATGTGGGCGAGTTGCTCGAGGGCTTGTCCTGCCGCGAGCGAGCCGCCTTTGATGTCCACACTGCGGAGTTCGAAATTTTTCACCATTTCGGCGGGTGAGCCGATCAGGTGCACGAGGTCGAGGATGACAAAGGGATCGCGGGCCTGCGGGGCGGTCGCCTGAACACCCCAGAGCGTGAGCGAGAGAGGTTCGGGAGACTCCTGGCTGAAATCCTTCCAATCGAAACAAAAATTCGCGCGCACGGTGGGCTTGCCAGTCTTTTCGCCCTCATAGACGACCTCGCCGAAATCGCAAACGATGCGTCGGATGCGGAGCGCGGCGCCGCCGGACTTTTCAGGAACGGGTGGAAGAACGCCCGACCAGCCTGGCGAGATGGCCAGCCTCGGGTTGTGAAGGTGGATTTCGCCAATGCGTCCGGCTGCGAGGTCGTCGAGCGCAAAGACGATGCGACCGCTCTCCAGGCGGGCGAGTTCCTTTCCCGTCACGGGGTCGTTGATGACGAAGTTTGTGAACGAAATCTCGCCGGGGCCGGTCATTTTGACTTCCTGCACATCGATCTTCGAGTCGGGCAGGTTTTTTTCAAAGGTCCACCGCGCGAGCGGCGCGAGGTTTCGCGAAAGAAACAGGAATCCGGCGACCGAAGCCAGAAGCAGAAGGACGAGAGCTGGCGCCAGCAGGCGGAGGATGCGATTCTGAAAAGGCTTTTTCAAAATGCCATCGACCGGTTTGCGGCGGCCTATTTTCTGCGGTTGCGCGCGACTTCATCGAAAAGCTCGACGATGCCGTCATCCACGCGCAGGTCCACGAGTTTCCATTTGTCCTCCGAGCGGTAGAAATAAAACCGCCAGCGCAGAGGCAGATCCTCGTTCAAGGAAATGCAGGTCTGCCGGAAGAGCGCCTTTCCGATCTCGAGCGTCTCGACGACCTCGTAGCCTTTCACGGGGCCGAAGTTGTCCAAGGCGTCGCGGGTGCGTTTTTTCAACTGCTCGAGGTTTTCGGCTTTGGAAGCGACAATCGTGTTTTTTGCCAACCCCTCGTAGGCGGCATCGAGCTTGTCGGCCTTGAGTGCCTCGAAAAAGCGCTGGAGGAGTTCGACGGGCTCCATGGCAGAGGCCGGAGTCGCGGCAGGCGAGGGGGCTGTGTTGGAAAAAAGCATCCGCTTTTTGGAATCACCCGACTGCTGGGCGAGGGCGGTGGCGGCAACAAAAAAACAGGCGAGGATCGAAAAAATGCGCATGGCCAAGAGTCGCGGCTCCGCTGCGGCGATGCAAGCACGGGAGGAAATCACCCGAAGAGGAAATTCTTTTTCTGCGTGCTGCGGCGGAGGCCCTCGATGCGGTTTGCATCCCTCGCGTTGCTCATCGCCTCCTCCTTGGAAATCGCGCGGTCGAGGTAGAGTTGCTCCAGATCGTCGTCGATCGTGTGCATGCCATCCTTGCTGCCGATTTCGATGAGACCGGTCATCTGCTCCCAGCGGCGCTCCCTTATGCAATTTCGCACGGCGGTGTTGCCGGTGAGGATTTCCGTCGCCAGCACGCGCCCGGTGCCATCTTCCTTCGGCAGGAGTCGCTGCGAAATCACGGCCGAAAGCGAGTTGGCGAGTTGCGCGATGACCTGCGGCTGCTGCCCGGCGGGGAAGCTGTCCACGATGCGGTCCACCGCTTTCGGGGCATCGATGGTGTGGAGTGTTGCAATCACCAGATGTCCGGTTTCGGCTGCTGTGATGGCGGAACTGATGGTCTCGTGGTCACGCATCTCGCCGACGAGTATGACATCCGGATCCTGCCGGAGTGCGTGTTTAAGCGCCTCGGCGAAGGATTTGGTATCACTGCCGACCTCCCGCTGTTTCACGAGCGAGGTGGCATTTTGGAAGACATATTCGATGGGGTCTTCGACTGTGATGATCACGCCGCTGCGCTGCTGGCTGATGTGTTGAATCATCGACGCCATGGTCGTGCTCTTGCCCGAGCCGGTGATGCCGGTGACGAGGATCAGTCCGCGCTGGAGGGTGCAGAGTTCCAGAATCGAGTGCCTGTGGCCGAGCGTGCTCAATTCGGGAATCTTGTGCGGAATGTGGCGGAATGCGGCTTCCAGCGCGCCTCGGCTGTAGTGGGCGTTTCCCCGGAAGCGGCCGAGCTGCTCGACTTGGATGGCGAAGTCGAGTTCCCATTTTTCCTCCAGCGCGGCCTTTTGAGTTTCGTTGAGAATGCCCGACACCAGATCGCGGCAGGAATCGATTGTGAGCGGTTGTGCGCCCATGGGCTGCAGCGCGCCGTGCAGTCGCATCATGGGCGGCGCTCCGGCGCTCAGATGGACATCCGACGCGCCGGTGGCGACGGCCTTGGCGAGCAGATCGACAAGCTCGTAGGGTGTGGCATTTGGAATCATCGGCGTGTGGCTTGGGCAGCGGAGCTGATACCGCGCAGGCTTCGGGCGAAGTCCTGTGGATTGTCGGAAAATTCCAGCGCGGTCTCTTCGGAAATGATGCCGGATTTGAGAAGCTCGGCGAGCGAGGTCGAGAACGCCTTCGCCTGCCGGGGATCGGATTTTGAAAACAGGTCGGGGATTTCGCGGCTTCTGCCCTCGGCGATGAGATTGCGGGAAGAGCCTGCGTTGGTGAAATACTCGCAGACCAGGGCGCGGCCGCCTTGGGTCGAAGGCGGGAGCCGCTGGCAGAGAACGCCGAGGAGCTGGGATGACAGGATTTTCCGGATTCCACCGCGTTCCTCCGTGGCGAAGAGGCTTTCCATGCGCTCGATGGATTCCTTCACATTCGACGCGTGCAGCGTGGTGAGGACGAGGTGTCCGGTCTCCGCCGCCTGCAACGCGGTGGATGCCGAGTCCCGGTCTCGGACCTCGCCAAGGAAGATGATGTCCGGATTTTGACGCAACGAGCGGCGGAGGCCTTCGGCAAATGTGTGGGTATCGATGCCGACCTCGCGCTGGGTGAAATGGGAGAGCCGGCTTTCGAAGAGATACTCGACCGGATCCTCGATCGTCACGATGTGGCGGGAGGAGATGCGATTGATCGAGTCCAAGAGGGCCGCCATGGTGGTGGATTTTCCCGAACCCGTGGGGCCGGCAATGACGATGATGCCGGATTTTGATTTCGCCCACTGGCCGAGAAGATCTGCTGGAGCGCCCAAATCCGCGAGCGAGGGAATGTCGCGGCGGATTCGGCGCAGAACCGCCCCGCGTTGGCCGAGTTGACGGTGAAGGTTGACCCTGAAACGCTCGCCGGACTTGGTGGAAAGACTGGCATCGTGGTCCAAATCGGATGCCTGAGCGCGGCAGGCCGCCCAGAGAGCGTCCATGTCCTCATCCGTGGGCGTTGCGCACTCGACGGGAAAAAGCTCGCCGTTGATGCGAAAAAGCGGCGTTGTTTGCACGCGGAGGATCACATCGGAGGCTTTGTTCTCCGCCGAGGATTGCAGAATTTCGTTCAGGAGGGGCGTCGGCATTGCGAATGCTCTACGCGCCATCTTGCAGGATGTCCAGAGGTTTGTGGCCTAATGGAACTCGGCAAAATCTGCCTCTTTTGCGATTTGAGGAGTCTTGTGAGTCGCGAATAGAGGGTGGCACAGCGGATGCTGTGTAAATGACACTATGGTTGAAGGAATTTACACAAACGCCGCATCGCTCTCGGCCCTTGAGCGGTGGCAACAAACTATTTCTCAAAACCTTGCGGCTTCCAATGTCGCCGGGTTCAAGAAGGCCAATTTCGCCATCGAGAGCGACGACAAGAAAACCACCGAATACTCGCCCGATGGAGTCACCGCCGCCAAGCATTCCGGCGGAATACCCTCCCGCACGACCAGCGTGAATTTCGCTCCGGGAGACATCAAGATGACCGGAAAAAACACCGATTTTGCGGTTGATGGCCCCGGTTTTTTTCAAATTCAAAATGCCAACGGGCAAAATCTTTACACAAGAGACGGTGAATTCCACATCAATCAGGATAATACCCTCGTCACCAAGAACGGTCTCCCCGTGCTCGGAGACGGCGGCCCGATCACAGTCGATCCCGAACAAGGCGAACTCTCGGTCGCGAGGGATGGATCGATCTCCCAAGGCGGAAATATTCTGGGCCGCTTGAATCTCTATGACTTCGATGATCCGGATCAATTGACACGCGTTGAGGGCGGTTATTTCGAGGCTCCCAACGGTGCGAATCCCCAGGCCCTCGAACAAGTGGCCATCACCCAAGGCGCCATCGAATCGAGCAATGTCACGCCCATGGCGGAACTCGTGAATCTTATCGCCGTGACGCGCGCCTACGAGGCCTCCCAACGCTCGGTCACCTCCCACGACGACCTCATCTCCAAAGCCATCAACTCACTCGGCGCAACCGCCTAACCCTGAAATAATATGTTAAGAGCCCTTCAAGCCGCTTCCACCGGAATGGAAGCCCAACAGATGAACTTGAACACCATCGCGAACAACCTCGCGAATGTGAACACGACCGGTTTCAAGAAAAACAAAATCGAGTTCCAAGATATGCTTTATCAGAAGAAGCGCGAGGTTGCTGCCGAGCAGGGGGCCGGCAATCTCACGCCCACTTCGGTGGAGGTCGGAAATGGAACCCGAGTGGTCTCGACAGCAAAAATCTACACCCAAGGCCAGCTCACTCAGACCGGAGAGAAAATGGATGTTGCCATCCAAGGTGATGGTTTTTTCGAGGTTCAGCGCCCTGATGGCACGACCGCCTACACGCGTGATGGCGGCTTCAAGTTGGGCCCCAATGGCGCGGTGGTGACCAATGACGGCCTGCCTGTTTTGGGCGGTTTCCAACCAATTCCGGTGGATGCCCAGAATGTGACCATTTCCTCGACCGGCCAAGTCACTATCGAGACTCCCGGAGGACAGCAGAATTTCCAACTCCAGTTGGTGCGTTTCAACAACCCCGCCGGTCTTCGCAGCGCAGGAGGCAATCTTTTTGATGAAACTCCTGCCAGCGGCGCTCCCAATCTCGGAAACCCCGGACAAGCCGGATTCGGCTCCCTTCTGCAAAACCATCTCGAAACCTCAAATGTCAATGTCGCCGAGGAAATGGTGAACATGATCCTCGCCCAGCGCGCCTATGAGGTGAATGCCAAGGCGATTCAATCATCCGACCAAATGATGGAGCAGGCGAACAACCTCAAGCGTTAATGAACCTTCTGACCGCAATTCTTCTTCCCATCGCGGCGGTAGCCTCCCTGCAGGCTGCCGATTTGGGGGGTATTACCGCTCCGCTGGCTCATGCGCCGACAAACCCGGTGTCCGCCACTTTTCAGAAAGCCGAAGCACCTTCCGCGCCGACAGTGGTTACGACATCGGGTGTCGTCACCGTAGGCGAGCGGGACATCGTCGAGGCCCTCCAACGCGAACTCACCGCCCGCTACTCGCTCGAAGGCGATCTCAAACTCTCACTCACGCAGGACTGGAAGCCGCTCGAAATCCGCAACGGTCGCGATTGGAAGCTCGTCATCGATCAAGCCCCGCTTGGAGGGCTTTCCTCAAGGCCACAAATCCGCTTTCACATCGAAGCCGGCGGCAATCAAATCGGCTCCTGGCAGGAAACCCTTCGCGCCTCGCTCTGGCGTCCCGTTTGGTTTGCCACCCGTCGCCTTGACCGCGGAGCCACGCCGGACTCCTCCTCCTGCGCCCTGAAAAATATCGATACCTTTGCCGAAAATCTCTCCTATGTCCCGGCGGATACCGACCTTTCCATCTACGAGGTGGCGCAAGGCGTGGGCCAAGACCGCCCGCTCACCTCACGCGATCTTTCCCTGCGTCCGCTGGTTCGTAAAAACCAACTCGTGGATGTCATTGTCTCGGAGGGATCACTCAATATCACCATGAAGGGCCTCGCTCTTGGCACGGCTGGTGCTGGGGAAATGGTAAGCATCCGAAATCCCGATAGCCGCAAGGACTTTCAAGCCAAGGTCGTCGGCATCAACACCGTTCAAGTCAAATTTTGATCTCCATCATGAAAGTTTCTTCAACATCGCTCGCCGCAATCTGCACACTTTCCGTTGTTTCCCTCGGCGTCAACCCCGTTCAAGCCGGTTCGCTCTGGCTGAAAGAGGGCTCCACGGAGCAGAGCATGTTCTCGGATAAAATCGCCCGCAACATTGGCGATATCCTGACGATTATTGTCTCCGAAGACACCTCCACGCAGCAGACCGCCCGCATCAAGACCTACGAGAATACCGAAGGCGGCACGGGTATTTTCCCGGCCCTTAACGCGACGCTGAATGGATTCGTGCAAGCGCTTCCAAGTTGGCTTAGCAAACAAACCAGCGGCAGCAACTTGGCTGTGGATCAAAATGATGTCCAAATTCCCACCCTCGACATCGCCGCCAAGAGCGAGTGGAACGGCGGTGGTGATACCCAGAACACCCTCACCGTCACCAACCGCACCGCTGTCACGGTGGTCGATGTTTTGCCAAACGGCAATCTCGTCGTCGAGGGGGCCAAAATCATCCGCGCGGGGCAGGAATCGCAATATGCTTACATGCGTGGCATTGTGCGTCCGATTGACATCGCTTCCGACAACACAATCCTCTCCACCAAAATCGCCGATGCCCAGGTGGAATTTATCCCCGAAGGCGAGCTGACCGAGGCCCAGAAGAAAGGTTGGCTCGTTCGCATGTGGGACAAAATCAGGCCAATGCCTTAATCCTTTAAAATCGTGAAAAAGCTTGCTCTCATTCCTCTTCTCACAGCGATTCTCGTCAACCCGCTCCCCGCGCAGGTCGGAGAGTCCTCTCCCATTACCCTCAACTACTCCGGTGGTTCCCGTATCAAGGATCTCATCGATGTCGAAGGCGCGCGGGACAACCAATTGAACGGCTATGGACTCGTTGTCGGTCTCGCCGGCACGGGTGATAGCAAAATCGACTCGACTTTGCAGAGTATTGCCAATGCCTTGAAAACCTACGGCATCAATGTGCCTGCCGATGACATCAAGTCCGGCAATGTCGCTGCCGTGATGGTGACCGCCGATATCGGGCCTTTTTCAAAGCCCGGCTCCCGCATCGATGTGACCGTTTCATCCATCGGCGACTCAAAGACTCTTCAAGGCGGCGTCCTTCTCCAAGTGCCGCTCCAAGGTGCTGACAAAACCGTTTACGCCGTTGCCCAAGGCCCCATCGCGATTGGTGGATTCCTCGGCGGTCAAGGTGGTCCCGGTGGTGCGACTGTTCAGAAAAACCACCCAACTGTTGGCACAATCCCAAATGGAGCCATCGTGGAACGCGAAATTCCCGCGCAGATCGTCCAGAACGGCTCCTTGAATCTCAATCTCCGCGAAGCCGACTACATCTCCGCCGCTCGCATGGCCGAGGCGATCAACCGCGTGTTTCCGAACACTGCCGTGGCGCGCGATGGCCGCACTGTGAATGTGATTGTCCCGCCGGAATACAATTCCTATGAAGTCAATTTCCTCGCCAGCCTCGGCGGCATCGAATTGGAGCCCGACTCCGTCGCCCGTGTCGTCATCAACGAGCGCACCGGCGTGATCGTCGCCACATCCAATGTCCGTGTTTCCAAGGTCGCCGTCAGCCACGGATCGCTCACGATCTCCATCGCCTCCACACTCACGGCCAGCCAACCGAACGCCCCTCTCATCGGCAACGCCGCCGGGCAGACGGTTGTTTTGCCGAGCACAACCACCGATGTGAATGAACAGAAAGGCTCCTTCAAAGTCGTCGAAGAAGCTCCCACTATCGAGAAGGTCGCCGCCGCACTCAACGCCCTCGGCGTTTCGACCCGCGACATGATGTCCATCTTCCAAACCATGAAACGCGCTGGAGCCCTCCAAGCCGAACTCGTCTTGAACTAAATTTATGGAAATCTCAGCCCTCACTCCCCAAATCCCAAGCGGCCTGACACCGGCCAACGGCAAAATTTCCTCACCCGAGGATGCAAAAATTGCCGACTCCTGCAAACAGTTCGAATCGATCCTCTGGCGCAGCATGCTGGAAAAAGCCCTGCAGCCCATGATGAACCAGGATACCCCGGGAGCCGATAAGACAGGAACCTACAACTACTTCCTCTCAAATTCCATTTCCGAATCCGTGAGCGGTGGCCCGAACGGCATCTCCTCCCTCCTCCAAGCCCAGCTTTTGAAAAAACCTCAATCCATTTAATATTATGAACATCCAAGAGAAATTCAAAGAGATCGTCGCCGCATTGCAAAACGAACTCCAAGAGTATGGAGGCCTCCTCCACCTCTTCGATCGCCAGCAAACTTGCATCATTCACCAGGATCCCACCGGATTTTTGGACATCAATATCGATGTGGACGAGCAAATCGCCAAGCTCACGCACATCCGCGAGCAGCGCGAGGAACTCGTTCGCCAGACTGCGCTTGCCATCGGAAAACCGCTCGATATCACCCTCAGTGCCCTCACCCACACCTTCCAACCCGAGCATCAACCGCTCCTCCGCGCCCTCATCGATGAGATCAACGACCTCATCACACGCACACAGCGCCGCACACGCCAAAACCGCATGCTCCTCGCCCAGTGCGTGGAGTCGGCACGGCAATTGCTGTCAGTTAGAAACCCCGGAGCAATGCCAGGCACCTACGGGTCACACGGACAGATCAGAACATCATACACACAGGACAAATTCACAGCGGCCGTTGCCTGAGGAATTCAGGCGAAGCCGCCTCGAAACCTCACAAGGAAGTTAAACAAGGAAGTTAAAATATGTCAGGCCTCATCGGTTCACTCCAAAACAGCAGTGGCGCCCTCCGCGTCCACTCGAAAGGTCTTGAAGTCGCAGGTAAAAACCTCGCGAACATCAACAATCGCGGCTACGCCAAGCAACGCGTGGAAATCGGCGACCGAGGCTCCATCGAAACAGGCATCGCCACCGAAAGCATGGGCGTCGAAGCCATGGGCCTCCGCCAAAACCGCGACGCCCTCCTCGACAAGAGCGTCATGCGGGAAATCACTTCCACCGGTTCCCTCGAAGCAGCCAAAAAAGTCCTTGAAAGCGCCGAAACAGCCCTCGGCCAATTCCTCGACCGCACGAAAGACTCCACTTCCATTCAAAATGCCTCCGGTGCCAGCGGCGGTGGCATTAGCGATGCCCTTACGGACTTTTTCAATGCTTGGGAAAGTTTTTCCGTTAAACCAAACGATGTCGGAGAAAGGCAACTGCTTCTCGCGAAAGCACAAATTCTTGTAGATAAAATCAACGCGACTGATAAAAGATTGGAGCAGGTTCAAAAAGATGCTGATGCCCAACTAACCACCGATGTCGGAGTCGTAAATGACCTCCTGGCAGAAATAGCCAAAACTAACGAATACATTGCCAAAGCAGAACTCGTTAAGCCTTTCTCTGCTGTTGATCTCCGAGACCAGCGCCAAGCCAAACTCGAAGAACTCTCGCAGTATATCAATGTCCAGTTCGAGCCCATCGTGCCCGATGGACTAGGGCAGATCACCGTTTCATCGAATGGAATAAATCTGATCGATGGAAAAAATGTCCTTGGCAAATATGAATACGATCTGAATGCCGCCGCACCTACGGCTCCGGCTACCCGTTTGAAATTTAATGCAGTAGACGACACAAAGGATGCCACATTTAATCTTGGTAATCTTCCTGAAGGCAAACTCGGAGCACAAATCACGGCCTCGACATCAAGTGTGAAAGGTGCCCGCGATGGCATCTCGCTTCTTGCGACAAGTTTGAAGTCTTCGATCAACGGGGTTTATCAACAAGTTGATACAACGAATAATCCTCAGTTCTTTGCAGAAACCGCCGCAGGTTCCAAAATCACATTAAACTCCGCAATCACAGCAAATACTCTCAAAGCCTCTGCCAAAACAGGAGCCAACGATATTGCCCTAAAAATCGCAGGCCTTGGAACAGACCCGATTACGGCTCTCGGAACCAATGTCACATTTGTAAGTCACTTCAACAAAACAGTGACAATTATTGCCCAAGAGCTGAACACAACAAACATCCGACTCGAGGATCAAAAGCTCAGTCAGGAAATGGCTGTGAACAATCGCGATGCGTTCAG
>JBJTGE010000144.1:0-3305 GCA_046093785.1 Spartobacteria bacterium | reverse complement strand
GTCTTCTCGGGGCGACGACGCTCGTAGCGGCGGGCGGGACGACCGGCCCACGGGGTGCGACCGGATGGCCCGATGTCTGGTCTGGCTGCTCGTGACGGTGGGCAGATCCTGACCACGACGCGACTTGCTTCCCGGCGGTGTCCCACCAGGAATGACGAGCGCAGTGGCCTTCAGGGGCAAAGGTGATCCCGGGGGTGGCCATCGCAGTGTGCTGCGGGAGGCCATCGCGGAGGCGATGCAGGGAAAGATCCGCTGCACGACTACCCCGCGATGGCCGACGACATCGCCGAATGCATCCGCGGCCGCATCGGCGGGCCCGCGGCGGTGCTCGGCCACAGCATGGGGGCAAGGTCGCGATGACGCTCGCCCTCACCCGGCCCGAACTCGTCGATCGCCTCGTGGTCGTGGACATCGCGCCGGCCCGTTCCGCCATCTCGCCTATCGCCAATATCATTTTTTAACATCCTTTGAATGGAGAACATCATCCGTTCTGTAGTTTCTCATCACTTCTCCAATTTGACATTATGTTTTTTAAGAACTGCCCTTGCCTCTTCGATGTGACGCTTTTTGTCATCTTCAATGAGATTGACTCTCAATTGGTGCTTTTCTTGATCAGTTAGAACTCCCGGAGTTGCAGGTTTCTTGCCAGTGTACATCTCGTACATATCAATGATCGACCAAGAATCGTTACGTTGGGTATCAAAGGGCAGTCCTTCTGCCTTGAGGTTTTCCAAGGGATTTCTGGCCCAAGCGTAGCGGAAATAGAGAGGCTCGGGAACCAGAGGGCTGCTCAGCACAACGATGGTGCGATCCCAATCTGGCCCGCCCTTCCCTGTAGTATTCTTGTCGCGGAAGTCCGCTTTGGCTGCTTGGAACCTTCCATCTTTTCCGGCCACCACGAATCCGACGATGGGTCCATCAGCGTAGGCGATTACCGGACCATCCATTTTCAAGGACAACTTATCCCCTTCAGCCTTCACTTCCACAAGTTGGGGCGGAAGCCAGCGGCAATCCTTGCCATACTGCGTAGCGAGAGCCCAGCGCGCGATGCGTTCGCCAGCGGGAATCTTCAGCTGGGGGTGATACCACGAACGATGCAAATCGAAGCAACTGGCGTAACCGATGTTCTTGTCTCCGGCTTTCCTCAAGTCGAGGAAGGTTTTGTAATGCGCCTCGCGGATGTAGACACCTTCATCACCCATCGCCATTAGAAATCTATCACTCTCCAATCTCTGCGGATCACCATCCGTTTCTTGGGTGATGATACCAAAGGGCATAGTCGAGTCCTTGAAAGCTTCACGCCACGCCTTGATCATCTCGGGGAAAACCTTCGCATAGAGTTTGTGTCCGTTTACTTCGAACGCATTGTTGTAGCCTTGGTGCCAGATTGCGCCTTTGACGGAAAAACCGGCAATAGGTGCCAGCATGCTCGCGTAGCAATTGCCGGGACGGTTCATGTCCATGGCAGGTCCCGGCTGCAAATCCGAAGGCTCCTTGCTGTCAGCCGGAATGGGGTTGCCCGCTTTCTTCATGTTTGCAACCCACTCGTGATGTTGCTTCTTGCGCGCTTCGAGGTCTTTCTTCGCATCGTATTCGGAAACCTTCTTGTCCCATTCTGCCAGCTTGGCCTTCACCTCGGGAGAATCGATGGACTTCATCACCTCAACAGGTGTCCATGTCTCAAGGCAGGTTCCACCCCGCGAGATATCGATCGTTCCGATGGGAACATCTGTCACCATGTGAATCCTGCGTGCGAAGATATAACCCAAGCCCGCGATACTTCTTGAGGTCGCCGGGGTCACTGCATCCCAATAGCCCTGACGGGATTGACCGAAGAAATGATCGTTCTGCATTTGGCGGGGAAATGATTTTCTCATTTCCGATCCGTCCAACTGCGGAACCTTGAGGTGCCGCATGTTCTTGTAATTGGCAGAGAGAATCTCAAGGTCGGAATAATCCAGTCGATCGAGAGGAAACTCCATGTTGCTTTGACCTGCCAGCACCCACACATCTCCTAACAGAACATTCTCAATATCGATCTTACTGTCCTTGCCTTGGATACTCATCAACTGGGGCTCCGCATTGACAGGCATCGCTGGCAACTCCACTTGCCATGAGCGGTCGGCGCCTGCCTCGGCTGTGCCGGACTTTCCCGCGAACGTCACAGTGACTTTTTCTCCCGGTGCCGCCCAACCCCAAACACGAATCGACTTGTCACGCTGGATGACCATATTCGACTGGAAAAGGTTGTTGACGCAAAGTTTCTGGCCGATCGCAGGAGTTTCGATCTTCACATTGGGATTCTCCTGCTCCGCACCCACCGCCATCGGCGCGCCGATGGCTAGCATAAGAATTCCGGACGCGATCGCCGCGCGGTTTTGAATGATTGGTTTCATCACTTGCATAATATCTTTAATGTCTTGCATAATATCTTTAATGTCTTATATAAATTTGTTAGGATCATTATTTCGCGTCACTGAGTATAGAGGCTCTATCCATTCCTTCGAAGTAGACGTCCATTTGGCCCAATCGCGGCATCTTTTCGCGTGTATCGCGACGGAAGGGTGGAAGTCCTTCCCAGAATTGCACCACGGTGTAGACACTGAGAGTGTTCTTACCGTTCTTGATCTTCTTCCTTTGATTGGCATCCAACAGGATCGGCCTGTATTGCGGCGTGTTGTTATGACCGGTGGTGGAGAAAAACTCCTCACCATTCAGATAGACCTTGTATCCCTGTTTCGCAAGAATACGGATAAGGATCATCTCATAGTCCAGCTTGTCGGCGGCGAACTCGGTGCGCATGATAAGGATAGCCCGGTGAATGGCACGTCCGCAACGGTCTTCCGGCCGATGAGCGACTCGTGAGCCTCGGGAGGAGCGGCCCAGGCGTCCGGAGCGGGTTTCTTGAAACGCACCGCAGCCCCTTCGGTGGCGTTTTTCTCGCGTCTGCGCAGACCGCGTCCCAGTTTGCCGTTCCCCGGGGCTCGATGCCTCGCGTCCGGCACCGGTCAGAGGCTGTGGATGTCGATCACAGGCAGGTCGTCTATCCGTCCCTGAAAGACGTCCCGGTCATCGTGCGCTTGCACGAGCTCGCCCCAGTCGGTGGGTGGCCGGCGAGATCGGCGGCGGTTCGAGTGGTTCGCCCAAGTGCGTGAGAATCTTCCGGATCGGCCCCGGATCGGTGATGAACGCGATCAGCCGGATGTCGCCGCCGCAGGTGGGGCACGCAAGTGGAAACTCCTCTCCCACCCGAGCCATCAGCTTGGTTCAGCGAGGAATTTTTCATAAAGCGCGAGGGGCTGGGA
>JBJTGE010000143.1:0-7884 GCA_046093785.1 Spartobacteria bacterium | reverse complement strand
ATCCCTTGCCATCGCGCTTCGAAGCAACTGCATGAACAGGACCCCACGCGGTGGCCCAGCCACCAGAGCCGGAGAAGTAGACTGGCTCCCAACTCTCGGCTTTGAAGGTCGTGTGCAGAAATGGTGAGACATAACCGAGATTCTCGTCGAACCAGAATTTGACGCTGTTTGGTTCCAGCCCCTCGACCAACGGGTGACCAGTATCGCGGCTGACAAAATGGACCGGGTTGCTGGTGCATCTGAAAAACTCGATTTCGTCGCCAACGAGGCGATGAGTGCCTTCTTGAAGGCCAAGAAAAACGCAGCGCGCGCCATTGCGGACCGAAGCGGTTATTTCTACTTCGTGCTTCAAAAAGAGCGCGAGATCATCGACGAGGATGACTTGAGCCGAGGCCAGTTGATCGATCTTCGAAACTCGAAGGTTCAATGCCGTGGACAGCCGCTCGGCTTTGCCGGATGGTTGCCCGATGACGACCGTTTCCAGCGGCGGCACGGCGGGCACTTGCGGGTAAACATGAAAGGTTTGTTGCGCGCTCTGAATTGTGCGTCCGTCACGATCGATCAAGGCGGCTTCGACCACCACGGCGCCGGTTTCCTGCGGCGCATGGAATGCGGCAATGCCTTGGAATGATGACTCCATCGGCACGATTTGTGCGGGAGTTGATCCACCTTCAATGACTCGATCCCCCTGACGAATCCGCCAAGCCAGACGCGCTCCTTCGTGAACTTCGTGGGTGTCGTTGCAGACCCAGATTTCGATCGGCATCGCCTCGCCTGCAAAAAAGCGGTCCCGGTCGGAGTGCAGGCTGACCATCAACGGAGCGCAGGCGTCACGGTAGGCGTAGAAGGCGAGCTTCGGCCGACGCTCGCAGTCCATGATCGTCTTCATCCATCCCGAGGGGAAGGCGTCGATGAAAAGATGCACGGCAAAGCTGTTGTTATGATTGTCGCGGCGGAAGGCCTCGGTCATCAGGCGCACACCCCAGGCCTGATGTGCTTGGCTGGTGGCGATCCACTCGGCGACCGTCTTCCCGGCTTCAAACCACAGGTAATGGAACTTGCCGCTCTGTGCCCTCACGATCGAAGTTGGGCTCCAGGTCTTTTCCTCCTCGGGAGTCCATGGCAACCACTCGCGCGGATAGAATTTCCGCATCAGCGATTCGTCTTCGAGGCCCTCGGCTCCGAATTCGCCGCAGGCATACATCCAGTCCGGTTTGACCTTTAGCCAATAGCCCTTGTGCAGCTTGCCGAGGTCGAGGCCGTGGCCGTTATACCAGATGTTGTAGCAGTGGTTGTCGGGTAGCGACGCGCAGGGCGGATCGTAATCGCCATCGACATGCTTGATCACCCGGTCGGGATTTTCCAAATGGATCACCCGGTCGGCGCACTCGAAAAACGCCTCCATTTCGGGGCGCTGAAGGTGCCGCTCGGGCTTGTTCCGTGCGTTGGGAAATGGCTCGTTGATGTAGGTGACCATGATGTTGGCCGGGCTGTTGCGCACGAGGCGCTCCATGTCCGCCGCCTGGCGAATGGCCTCGCAGACCGTGTTGCGGCGCACCACGCCGAAGAAGGGCAGGTCGGTTTGCAGCATGAGGCCGAGCATGTCGGCATAGTCGTAAATTTCCGACTGCACCGGGCGCTGGGTGAGACGCAGGAAATTCATGTTGCAGACCTTCGCCAGCACGAGGTCCTCGACGAGTTGATCGAAGTCGCCGCGCATCACGCATTGCTGTTCGTGACCCATCGTGTTGGCCCCGCGCAGGCGGATTTCGCGGCCATTCAGATAGAGTCGACCCTTGGGCGTGGACTCTTCGTCGATGCGGAAGGAACGCATGCCGAAATGGCGCGAGGCTGCGTCGAGCAACTTGCCCTCTGCATCGCGCAACACCGCGTGCAATTCGTAGAGCCACGGGGCGTCAGGTTCCCAATCGCGCAGACCCTCGGCCTTGACGGTGACGCGGTAGAAATTCACTCCCGGTCCGGCGGGGTTGATGCCTTCGAGCTTCTGATCCTCGCAGACCGTGGCCTCGAAATTCCGTCCAAAGATCGAAAAGGAAATGTCCACCGGTTCATTGCCGGTCGTGCAGTTCCAGACCTCGAAGGTGAGATCGAGCAAGCCCTCCTCGCGGCGCGGGCGGATGAAGAGATCGTGAAAATGCTGTAGTGCGCGCGCTTCGATCCGCACGGCTTGATTGATTCCCATGCCGGGCGGGCAGTGGTGCCAGCCTACGGCGGGATCGTCGTAGCCTGGGCCGGTTGCGGCGTAAATCTTGTCACCCTGATCGGCGGTATTGGTCCAACTCGTGTTACCTAACTGCACCGCGTCGTTCTCGACTTTTACCACCAGCGTATTGATGCCGGCGCGCAGCGACTTGGTGATCTCGAACTCGAAAGGCGCGAAGAATCCTTCGTGCGAGCCATGATAGTTGCCGTTCACGAAGACATGGGCCTTGTAGTCCACACCCTTGAAGCAGAGGATAACGGCTCCCGGAGCGGCGAAGTCCGCCGGCAATTCAAATTCCCGGCGGTAGTAGGTCACTGCTCGGCCGAGAGGCTCGCCGTAGTGGGGGATCGTGACGGTTTCCCATGAACCCTGACCGCTCAGCACGCTCAAACAATCCGCCTTGTCGGTATCTGTTCCGATCCGCCAGGAAAAACTCTCGAGCGGCACGGTTGCCCGCTTCATCGGCAGAGTCGGAGCCAGTCGCTGCATGAAGGGCGCGAAGGTTTTCTTCAACGCGTCCAAGTCGGCGCGGACTGCCTCGGGCGTATCGCGCAAGGGGAGGGGGGTAAAAAAATCCCTTCCGCTGGCGGGCTCCACAGGTAGCAAGGTCGGCGGCAAGACGGGCGGTTGAGGCTCAACCAAGCCCGCCGTGCGATCAGTGGGATTCGCGGTGGCAATGAGGGCGAACTGGTCGGCTCCGCCGGAGTTCTTCGCAGATGGTTGGTTCATGATGTGAATTTCAAAGAGGTGCTATCGAAGGGTGATGGATTGGTTCCACGAGGCGGTGACTTTACCGATGTGGTCGGAGCCGACGGCGGTGGCGAAGTAGATGTGGGTGAGGCGTCCGTCCTGGAGGAGAACCTGCGGGCGCTCCAAAAATGATTGCTGCGATGAAGTGCCATCCGACCATGACAGGTCGCGCGTGTAGGCGGGATCGCGGCTCACCAAGGACCAGTTCAGACCATCATCTGAGCGGAAAAGCAGACCGGCTTTCGGTTGCGAGCAAACGCGGCCTTCCATGCACTTTGAGAGCATTTCGTAATGATCCCCTGCCCACCAGACGCAGGGGTCCTCGAGGTCGTCATCTTCTTCATCAAAGGCGACGATCGGTTCATCCGAGAGTCGCGTGAAGGGTCCTAGCGGCGTCTCTGCCGCCGCAACGCCGAGGTGCATCGGCCCGCCGCGATACTCGACGGATTTGTAAACCATGAGCGTGTGGCCGTCGGGACGGATGGAGATCGATGGGTTGGTGGTGATGAGGCCATCCCATTGCCCGGGGCGCGGCAGAAGCAACGGCGCATCCATGCGTTTCCACGGGCCCGATGGCGACGAACTCGTTGCCACGCCGACGCGCTGGCCGGAGTGGGCCTTGACGAGCAACTCGGGCACGGCGGCCGGATCGTTCAGATTGCCGGGATCGCTGGCGGGAATGGGTATTTGCAGCGAGGGCGTTGGGCCTTCATAGGTCGTGCCGGTGTAAAACAGATAGTAGGTGCCGTCGTGAAAATGGATCGTCGGGTTGTGCGTCATCCGCCCATCCCAGTATTCCGCTCCGCGCTGAGGAAGCGCGACATCGCTGAACTCAAAGGGGCCTTCCGGCCGATCCGCCACGGCATGGACAACCTCGGAGTTGGTGATCCAGTGCGGACTGAAGGCCAAATTGTCGGGCCAGCGCGAGGCGAAGAGATGGTAGCGACCATCGCCGCCGCGAATCACGGAACCGCACCAGATCCAGTAGCCCTGCATGCGGAAGCCTGCACCATGCTCGACGCCGGAGAAGCGGACATGGCCGCCATTTTCCAGACTGAGCCACGATGATTCATTGGGTGAGGATGTTGGAGAATCCATCGTGTTTTTCATGGGTTTGAAGGTGCTGGCTGCAGGCTCACAAGGGTGTAGTTCCTTGATTTAACCGGAACGGTGAATTGACCGTTGTTCCATGGGATGTTCGCGCCCGTTCGCTCATCGGTGATAACGGGTTCGGAACCTGATGGCCAACCGAGAGCTGCCAGATCCACACTCACATCAACCGTCGTTTCCTTGGGAAGCGTGTTGGCAATGGCCAGCACCGCGCGTTGTCCGTCGAATGCGTAGGCCGAGACCAATGCCTTTTCCGTGCTCGTTTTTGCCGGGCACCCCGGACGCCAGTATGGGAAGAAGCGAGCTTCGGGTGAACCGATGCCAAGGCGCGCGCGCAACTTCCACCACTCGGGAGATTGGTCTTTCATCTCCCATGAGGCGATAAACTCCACACCCTCGACCGCGCAACGGGCGATGACCGAATCAGCGGCCTCGTTTTTCTGTTCAGTCGTCACGGTCCCCCCCAGGTTCGTAGCACCCCAGTAGCCAGGATCACGCTTGAAGGACCAGCGCAAGAAATCGGTGATCAAGACACTGGGCACACCCGAGGCCTGCTCGGCGGCAGACTCAACGCGAAAGTGCTCGGGGGAAATGGTTCCATCGATCAGGGCAAACGGCCCCACCTTGGCGCAGATATCGTTGTATTGCTCACCCGGATACCACCAATCGGCATAACCGTGGTAAACAGGGCAGAAGCGGTTCTGATCGTGTGCCATCCAGCTCAGAGGCCTCTCTGGCGTGCTGTTCTGGCGCACGATTCCCGCAAGGCGGCGAGCCAGATCGCGCACGCCAAGGATTCTGTAATCAAAGACTGTGCGCCCAAACTCATCGACCTGCAGGTGCGCCGGGTTCACCTTGCTCAGATCCGTCGTCCAGGCCGGATCGACATGGCTGGAGAGGTCTGTGTAAAGGCTGGTCGGCCCAACCTGGCGTTGGAGTTCCTCCGCCGACCAGCAGAGGTAGTCGGCATAGGAGGGAGTGCCCGGGTTGACCCGTGTCAGGTTGTGTGTGACCAGGGTCTTGATGAGTTCGTCGCCGACATAGGGGTTGGCACGCTTTCCATCCTTCTCGTAGCTCGGGAAATTCCGGGAGTAGTTGAATGGGCCGAAGACATAGCCGCCCGGGGCGTGCCAGAGTGGCTTGAAGAAATCATAGACCGGGTTGTTGTCGCCCGTGCCGTTGATCGAGCCGTAGGGAAAGCAGGAAATCCCTTTTGCCAAATGGTCATCGAGGAATTTCTTGAGCTTGGGGGCATCCATCGGCACCCACATTCCGACGCGTTGCGCATAGCCCGGGAGGTAAATGTAATCGCTGACTTCCGGTTGGTGAGCGGTCTCGCCCCAGCGGTGCGAGAAACGATCCCCACGCAGCGGCTTGACCGGCGTGGCTTGGAAGCCCAGCGAGTAGGTGACAGGTCCCGTAAGCGTGGTGGGTTTGTCGATGAGGCGCAGTGTGATACCTGCCTCGGCTCCGGCATCCACCACGATCGGTGCGCGATCGCCGCTGTTCACCCAGTTCGCATCGGAATCGGCGAACCACACAAAACCCTCGTCCAAGTTGTTAAGCCAGAGATATGGCATGAAACGCTTCAGTTCGACCCGCTGGCCATCGAGACGCATGGGCCTGCTCGCCGAACTTCCGTGCGCCTGGAATTTGAGCGGATGCTCACCCATCGCGCCAAAGAGATATTTCGTCATGTCAGGACGCAGCGGAATCGAAAGACTCAGCGCATCGAGTTGCACATTTTTGCGAGTTGGCGTGAGCGTGACCGTGGTGTGGGTGACACCATCGTATTCGGTCCATGAGGTCCAAGAGACCTTGAGATCTTTGATCCCGGGGAATGTGGCATCGCCTTTGAACTCGGCGCGAACAGGAGTCTCCACCACCGTGGCGCGATCGGTTTCGGTGAGTCGCGCCTGTTCATTGCCAGCCTGAGCCTCGAGAGTGATCGGCGCACGGAGCATTTCGCGGCCTTGATTGAGGATGCTTTTCGGAAACGGGCCGTCAAAGAGATAGCGACGTCCCCAACACTCGACAGAACGCCCATCGGTGGTTGCCAATGGCGTCCAAGGCTTCATCACCTCGGTCGGCGCCTTGCCTTTCCCAATCCATGGTGTTGGAGGCTTGATCACCGGGCGCGAAGCCGTGAGCACGCTGCTGCCGCCTTCAAGGCTCAGGCTCACCTCATGGCTGGCGTCCGACCATTTGTAAGGCATCCAGTAGGTCGCTGTCTTGGGATCAAAAGTGAAACGGGCCTCATTCTTTGCACTCCCGCTCTCGTTGGGCGCTTGCACGGTCACGGTGCGCGCCGCCTTGCCCTTGGCGACAGCCTTTGCGAGTTCCATTCGAGCCTTGTTGGAAAGTTGGGGCTTGGCTCGGATACCAAGACGATCCCCGGTCACATCCGGCACCACCTCGAAGATCAAAGGCGCCACGGTGATGCCAGGCTGCTCACAGGCCAGCGAGACGATTTCCGATGCGTCCAACGCGCTATTGAAAAGACGCAGGTCGCGGATCTCCCCCTTCATGTCCCAAGTGTTCGCCTGTCGAGCGTCTCCCCAAAGCCTTCCGATGCGCAGGGGTTCTCCTCCCTCCTCCGGATCCAAGTGCATTTCCTTCGACCCTACTTGAATGCCATTGAGGTAGATTTCGACCCGTCCCTTGGCGGCAGCAAGGGGATCGGTGTTCGGCCTGTAAATTGCGGCCACATGAGCCAACTCTCCCTCCTTCACGAGCTTCGCCGCCGACTTGGTGTCGCAGGCCCAATCGCCTTTTTCAGCCTTGATGTTGAAGTAGAGGCGACCATCCGAGTTGAAGCCGAAAAGCCACTCACCCACTTTGCCGGCGATGATGTGATTTTTTATGGAATCCAGTTTGATCGTGGCCGCCACGGTGAGCCCGTTGGAGAGTGAAAACTCTTTTCCGGAGGGCCTCTCGATATAGTCGCCGTTCCCGTCGAGAAACACGGCTCCGTCTTGGATTCGTGCATCGCCATTCAGCGACTCCTTCACCACTTCCTGGCTTAGGGAAAAGACCGGCGACGGCTCTGGTTTGGCAGGCGGCGGGGTGGCTGACTGCGCTTGAGGTTCGGATGGCTTGCAGCCGGTGAAAACGATGGAAGCACATGCCAAAAGAGTGCTGAAAACGAAAAGGTGACGACTCCAACGCGGATTCGTGGTGCGGATCCGTTGAGCAAAGGCCGGGATGTTTCGTGGGTTTTTCATGGTGTGGTTTTGAATGTTTCGAATTGCGGGATGGTTGACACTTTTACTTGAGGCCGAGAGCGACCTTTGCCGCATGGCGGTTGGTGGCAATCGCCGCAGCAACTCCGGCCGGCCCGCCGCCACAAATCATCACATCCGATTGATTCACGACGGGAGTCGAGCGGGATGCCTCGGAAAAGGTGCCGAGACTTTGGTTGGTGTCAGATTTCATGGAGTTCGGAGGTTTCAGATTTTAAAGATGCCGTGGGAGATGCCCTTCATTTCGCATTTCACACCGGTTGCGGTGCGTTTGATGGTGGCGCCCTTCGAGAGTAGTTCGGTCGGCAGCGAGCGCAGGCCTTTGAGTGGAATGTCCACGCTGACAGGTCTGGCGGAAGGATTCACCGCGACGAGGATCGTCTCTGCGCCGAGTTTGCGGCGATAGATGAACGGGTCTTTGTTTTTCTCGGCGTAGAGTGGCTCGAAATCCCCGTCGCCGCCGAGCGCGGGATGCTCGCGGCGCAGAGCCGCAAGTTGACGGACATGGTTGAGCAAGGAGTCGGAATCTTTTTCCTGCGCCTCGACGGTCGGGTGGTC
>JBJTGE010000142.1:0-4459 GCA_046093785.1 Spartobacteria bacterium | reverse complement strand
GCCCAGCTGCGCGGAGGCAGAAAACACTTCATCGACACCATCAAGCTCATCGCCTACCGCGCCGAAACCGCCCTCGTCCAACTCGCCCGCGAAACGCTCCGCCGCCACGACGACGCCCGAAGCTTCGTGCGCGCCCTCTTCGCCACCAGCGTCAACCAGCGCCCCGACCCCGCCCGCAACGAACTGCACATCGAAATCCACGGCCAAGCCAACCCCATCCACGATGCCGCCCTCGAAGCCATATGCACCGAACTCAACGCCACAGAAATCTGCTATCCCGGCACCACCCTCCGCCTCGTCTACCGCCCAATCAGGTCATCCGTTTTCCCGCCAAGTCAGGATGTCTGAAGCTAAAAACGACTGGTTGCGATGCTGTGATGGACTCGGTCAAGCCCTACTCTCTTGATCTCCGGCGTGTGCTCCGTGGGTGATACCAAGCGGGTGGTGACTTGGTGCGGATGGGCAATTTTTTGATTTGAATCAGGATGTCCACTACGGCGACACAGGCTAACGAATCACGATGGCCTCATGAATATGGAGCGAGTCGAGAGTGACGGTGAGGGTTTGCCCCTTAAGCCTCCACTTTGGTTTTGATCCTTCCCAAGCAGCGGTGACCGACACAGGCGGCTTAAGGGTATTTACCATGATAATGATCGGACCGACTTTGGGAATCTCGTCGATCGCGCCGTTGTTCGGCTGATTCGGGATGCCACTGGCGCGGTTGACCAAATGAATAATCGTGCGATCACCCTTACGGCGTAGTGCGACATCAACGCAGAGCGGGGCGTGCACGCTGATTGCCAGTTTCCCGGTAAGCGCACGCGTCACTTCACTGATAAAGGCGCGGATCAGCGGGTAGCGGTTGTGCTCGAAATCGCGGCAGACATCGGCCGGGATATAGGCGACGGCGCCGCTTCCGACGCGGTTGAGCGTCGCGGCAGGATATGAAAGCAGTTCCGCGTCGATCAACGCGGTGCGACCAAGAAAAGAAAGCGGTTTCGCAGTGGTAGGTTTCACCAATCGCCAAGTCTTGCTGAAGAGCGGCGTGGCGGCATCGGCGGCGGGCACATAGTAAGTGGCATCACTTTCCAACTTACCAGCACTGACGCCCAGAAACGCGCTGCCAAAGCGCTTGAAGGACTCCGCACCGGTCACGAGAAGTTTTCCTCCGCCGTGGACATATTCCTTGAGGGCTTTGACCATTTCCTCGGAGAGCGCATGGCGTTCGGGAACAAAGACTGCCGGAAATTCGTGGAGCCTGGGAAGAAGAGCCCACTCATCGAGAACGTCCACTCCATAATGATTTTCCAGAAGGGCGTAGACAGCGCCCTGCACCGGTTGAATGTCGGTTCCCCACATCAGGCTTTTGACGCGGGCGGTCTGACGCAGATGCGTTTCGGAATGGAGGACGGCGATTTGTGGGATGGTCTCGCTGCCCTGACACAGTGCGCGGCGCTTTTTGACAAAGCGACCGACCTCGGCCATCCGGCGGACACGGCCTTCCACCAGCCTTCCGTCGCGCAGGCCGGTCGAACTCTCGTAGAGCTGCACGCTACCACCGAATGCAAGCAACACTGCGGCTTCCTGCATCAGCATCTGCGGAGGCTTGGGCGTCCACGGTGACTCCGGTTTTCCCATGTCGTGGGAACAGTAGAAGTTCCAGAGCATGATGTCCCAGTGCTTGCCGCGAGTGGAAAGAAACCGCGCCTCGCATCGACTGCCATCGAGACCGTTTACCCAAGGGTTGTCACCACTGATCCAGTCGGTCGGCACTTTTGGTTCACCGGGATCGCGAAAGGTCTGGAGCCAGTTCGAGCAGACGAGGACCCCGGCTTTGTGTGCATGCACGGCATCGCAGTAACGCGTGACAAAGTCATTGAAGCTCTCCCGGGTGAAGTTCCACCAGAGCGGCCAGTCGGGGTCGGTTTCCTTGACCGGTGGTTTTTTGCGTCCGGTTGCCTTGGTATAGGCGGCTTTGCAGCGCGGGCAATAGCATGGCTCGACCGCCCAGAGGTCGCCATCGATCCAAAATCCATCGACCCCGTAACGGTCGATAAGCTCCTTCATTTGCGGGATCATCAAA
Source organism: Spartobacteria bacterium (assembly GCA_046093785.1). Lineage (GTDB taxonomy): Bacteria > Verrucomicrobiota > Verrucomicrobiia > Chthoniobacterales > Terrimicrobiaceae > UBA967. The sequence goes on along the minus strand of JBJTGE010000142.1, from coordinate 2,376 downwards.
CCTTCCAGATAGCCACCGCGCGGGCACATTTTCTCGCCGGTCGGAGCACCAGCGTTCTGTCCCTGAGGCGGCGAGCCTGCCAGGCGGCCTTTATTGTCAATGATGGACCATTCGGGGCGCTTCGCCCCCGCAGCCTTGTCCCAAATGCCGGAGTAGTGGCAATGAAGCGGTAGACCAAGCTGTCGTGTGGCCTCACGCCACTGCTTCATCGCGTCCTTTTTCAGCAGCGGCGGCACCGAGGCGCTTGGCACCTTGCTGAACCAGCTCGTGTAACCGTCATGCCCCTTGCAATCGGTCTGCACGAAATCGGCACCCATGAGGCGCAGCATCGGAACAAGCTCCTTGGGGCTGCAATGGAGCCCAAGTTCGGAGTCTTTCTCCGTGGCGTGGAGATCGTAGTGGAGTCCGAAGTAACGCTTCGGTCCGTGCCAGACAGAGCGGACGTGCGATGCAGGTCGTGTCGAGTTCATGATTTTTTTACGGTAGGTTCCACCGGCGCGGCAAGGACTGGAGCGCTCGATGTCATGGTTTGCTAGCGGTGAGTTGGTTCGAAAAAAGCTTCTCTTCGATGAGCAGGCAGATGGTGTGGTAAACAGGCAGGTGATATTCCTGAACCTCGAGCGTGCGTTTGGCCGGCACGCGGATGCAAAGGTCGCAGATTGGGGCAAGTTTTCCACCGCCCTCACCGGTGAGGCCCAGAACCTTGCATCCCCTCGCTCGCGCGACTTCGGCGGCGGCGCAGACATTGGCTGCGTTGCCGGAGGTCGAGAGTCCCACAAAGAGGCTGCCGGGACGGCCGAGTGCCATGACGAGTTGCGCAAACTCGAGCGCGGGATCGATGTCGTTCGCCACAGCCGTGCGCAGCGCGGGAAAGCCGGTGAGCGGGATGCAGGGAACCGCCTGCTGGAGCTTGTCGGCAAGCTCCGGGCGCAGACCCGCGCGCAGTTCCTGGGTGAGCGGACGGCGCGACTCGAATCCTTTCATGAGTTCCCCCGCCCAGTGATCCGCGTCGGCCGCACTGCCACCGTTGCCGGCAATGAGCGCGTTACCGCCGTTGCGGAAGCAGTCGAGAAAGAGATCGGCGGCCTTGCGGATCTCGGCTGCATGCGGTGTGAGCTCGGGGCGGCGCTTCAACAGTTCGGCAAGATGGTCGCGGCGGGATGGTGTGATGTTCATGATTTTTTAAATGGACGATTGTATCTCGGCACTGATTCCTAACGCACCACAATCGCCTCGTGGATGTGGAGCGTGTCGAGGGTGATGGTGAGGGTTTGGCCCTTGTGCGTCCACTTCGGCTTTGTTCCCTCCCACGCGGCGCTGACCGATGCGGGCGGCTTTGCGGTTTTCACCGTGATGACGATCGGGCCGACTTTAGGAATTTCGTCGATCGCGCCGTTGTTCGGCTGGTTGGGAATACCGCTGGCACGGTTGACGAAGTGGAGGATCGAGCGGTCTCCCTTGCGGCGCAGCGCGACATCGACGCAGAGCGGGGCCTGCACGCTGATCGGCAGTTTCCCGGCAAGCGCGCGCGTCACTTCACCGATAAAGGCGCGGATCAGCGGATAGCGGTTGTGATCGAAATCGCGGCAGACATCGGCCGGGATGTAGGCGACCGCTCCGCGTCCGACGCGGTTGAGCGTCGCGGCGGGATGTGCGAGCAGTTCCGCATCGGTCAGAGCGGTGCGGCCGAGGGAGCCGAGCGATTTCGCGGTGGTCGGTTTCACGAGTCGCCATGTCTTGCTGAAGAGCGGCGTGGCGGCATCGGCTGCGGGCACATAGTAGGTGGCATCACTTTCCACCTTACCGGCACTCACGCCGAGAAACGCGCCGCCGAAACGCTCGAAGGACTCCGCCCCGGTGATGAGCAGTTTTCCGCCGCCACGGACATATTCCTTGAGGGCTTTGAGCATTTCCTCGGAGAGCGCATGGCGTTCCGGCACGACTACGACGGGAAACTCCGCGAGCCTTGGCAGCAGCGCCCACTCATCGAGCACATCGACACCGAATTGGTTTTCCAAAAGGGCGAAGATGGCTCCCTTGACCGGCAAAATGTCGGTATCCCACCTCAAGTTCTTGCCGCGCACCGTGCGGCGCAGGTGCGTCTCCGAGTGAAGCACGGCGATCTGTGGGATGCTTTCGCTGCCTTGGCAGAGCGTGCGGCGTTTTTTGACGAAACGGCCGACCTCCGCCATCCGTCGGACACGACTTTCCACGAGGCGACCATCGCGCAGGTCGGTCGCAGCCTCATAGAGCTGGACGCCACCGCCGAAGGAAATCAATACGGCTGCTTCCTGCATGAGCATCTGCGGAGGCTTGGGCGTCCACGGTGACTCCGGTTTTCCCATGTCGTGGGAACAGTAGAAGTTCCAGAGCATG
>JBJTGE010000141.1:0-2836 GCA_046093785.1 Spartobacteria bacterium | reverse complement strand
TGCGCCTGCGGCATCTGCCAAAGAGGCAGCCCCCCGCCGTCCCCGCCGAGAACCTTTTTGGCAGTCGTCGTGATCCTATGGAGAAAATCCATATCGTTGGTATTGAAATCGCGGATAGGGTAAGGATCAATGCCAAACACATCCGTTGTGCCGCCCATGGCGAATAATTGATCAACCTTGTAGTATACCCCATAAGTGGGACGCGACGGATCCAATTGATGAATCAGGCGGCGGCGTTCGATGAGACGAGGGGCCATATCCGGGCCATTCTCATCGGCGATATACCACGCCAGCAAGGCCGGGTTTTTTCGGAAGGCCTCGACAACGGCCGTGACGATTTCCTTCTCGCCAGTGATTCCATTCCAGTTCTTTGGGTAGGGAATCTTCCCCCCATACCACGTTCCATTTTCATAGATGTCCTTAATGGAATAGATCACTTTCACGCCGGCTGAGTTGCAAGCATCGAGCACCTCGCGGGTAGCCTCGATCCCCTGCTTGGTGGTATCGCGGAATTTCAGGCTGAGGCTGTGGTAGGGCATCACGCAGTTGAAGGGACTGTCGCCAATTCTGGCAATATCTTCGCGCTGCACTGCGCCCATGACGAGGCCGACCGGCAGGTAAGGCTTCCCATCGACAAAGGTCCGGCCCTTGGCATCCACACGCACGGCATTCGCCGGGATGTCCGTCGGAGCCACGCAGGTCACCGGGAACTCCCCTTCGTGCAGGATCGTTTTCGCAGCGGGGTCCAGCAACGCCAGGCGTAGCGTCAAATCTCCAACCGGCAAGGAACCAAGATCACCGCGCGTCAGGAACCCGGTGCAGGGAAAGCGTTCGACCTTGATCTCTTTGTTTCCTGACAGAACCTGCACACGGGTCTCGAGAGCCTTCGCCGCGTATTCCTGCGTGGTGCCAGAAAAATTCCCAAAATTCCAGTTCACCTCAAACTTCCCGTCATTGGTCAGGAAGCGTTCTTGGATGGGCTTCAGGAGAAGGACGCTCGGTGGAAGCGACACAGGCTCCAAGACCACATCTGTGAACCACGCTTTGCCGGTATTCCCCTTGCGCATGTATAGGGCGATTTCCATGCGATCGGCATCGGCCGGAACGGTGAATTTCTCTCCCACTTCCTTCCAGTCGCTGGTGCCAAACGCGCCACTGGGATAAGAACCTCCAATAAACTTGCCCGCTTTGTTATTAAATTGCACAAACACACTCGCCCCCTTTACATCCGCGCCCTGCACGCCGTCCGTTTTCACCATCGCCCGCACCCGATAAGCCGCTCCGGGTAGGAGCTTCACCGATTGCCTGGCCCAAGGATACTCCGCAGGATCCGTTCGTTCATAAAATAGCGCACCCGTTTGGTTGATGCCATCTCCAGGTGCGGCACGGAAACCTTTACCAAGGTTCCAGCCTTTTGTTCCATCCGCAAACGCAGGATTGATGACCTCCGGCACGGGAATCTGCGGGGCTTCGACCTTGCGGTATCCCGCCAGGTCGTCGGTTTTTTTTCCGCCAATAGACTCTTCGGTTTTTTTCTCGCAAGCAGCGAAGATCGAGGTGAGTGCGAGCAAGCAGGCCATGCGGCCCATGGTTCGGGTGTGTAGGGATGTTGTTTTCATAGGGTGTTTTAATTATGGAAATAGTGATGTATGAGACTTGCCTTTTATGGCGAATGAGAAAAACCTCTCGACCGAAAATCAGGCTTACTGATTCGGACCGAATGTGAGGTCATCCACCAAGACCTTGGGCGAATCGTCCTTGTCGTTGTTGAGATTCGCCACACTTACCCGCACGAAGCTTGTGCCAGGCCAAAACATACCCTCCTCTTGGCCAACGGTGCTCACACCGGAAATGTTGCCAGACATTTTAACCCATTTTTTTTCAACACCCCTTACAACAAGCCAAAGGGCAGCGCGATGACATTTCTGCTGCCGCACCTTGGTGCCTGCCGAGTAGCCTTCTTTCAAGGGCTTTGCCAACTCCACCTCCCATTGTCCGCCGGTCTGTCGAATGGTGGTGATTCCCATCGGGCTGAGATTTGGGTTGGGCAAGTCGCTATAGGCTCCCGAGTCATCCACATTGAACGCCACCACGCCATACTTTGGCGTGTGCGCTGCATCAAACTCCCACGCCGAACCATTCTTGATTTTGACGACCTTGTCCCCGGGTTTGACATCCTCCACCAACTCGGTTTCCGTCTGCGGAACCGGAGTAATGCTTTGGCTGGTGATGCGCCGTTTTTGGGCATCGAAGCAATCGACGCCCAAAAAGACCTTTGCCTGACCCTCTGGCGACATAAAATAACCGGAAACTGTGTAGCCGCTGCTTGGATCGACCGGAATCAACTCTTTCGATTGCGCCGTGCTTGAAGAGTCCTCTGCGCCCGCGAGCACGAAGGAATACGCTCCTGCGTTCGCTGTGGTGGAAGTCTCGATAAAATTCGTCCATCCCGAAATATCTCCCGCCTCGGCGTCACCGTTTATGAGGAGATTTTCTCCAGCGCTTTGAGCTTGAAGCAGACAGGGCAATGAAGCTGTAGCGACAGCAAACGAGATTCCGGCAATGTGGGATTTAGCGATTTTTGGCAGTTTTTTCATATTGGGTTGTTTGGGTTTGGTTTGATTAGGGGAAATAGGGATTGCGCAGGGCGCAAGTTGTGAATACGGGAGGGGCATCGTCCTCGCATGCCCCAAATTTCAACCGTAAAGCGGCTCCGGAGGGGAGCATGATTTCTCGCAAGCAGCGAAGATCGAGGTGAGTGCGAGCACGCAGGCCATGCGGCCCATGGTTCGGGTGTGTAGGGATGTTGTTTTCATGGGGTGAATTTATGTTGGTG
>JBJTGE010000140.1:0-15999 GCA_046093785.1 Spartobacteria bacterium | reverse complement strand
GCTTTGTAGCCGTGGGTAAGGCAGAAACGCCGCTTCGCGGCTGAAGTTTGGGTCATGCCGGAGGATGGACCCTCCCAAGTTTCGAAGTGCGCTGCCGCGCGCCCGCACTCCTAAAAAATGATTTTGCTGTCCATGATTTTGTCTAAGCCTCCCAATCTGGGCCGAGCTCATTTGGCATCTTTTCCAGCAGTCCATGTGGGATCGATGAGCGTCGCTTGAGGGAAGGGCGGCGGGCCTTTTTCGCTGCGGTGGAGCATTCCGATAAGCATGTCCACCGCCGCCTGGCCTGCCAGTTCGTTGTGTTGGTTCATGCCGGGCCAATGTGGGCTGCTGGAACGCCACTCGTATTGGACCATGAGAATATCGTCGGGCACGCGCAGGCCGCAGGCCTCCACCCAATCACCGACCTCATGGTAAAGGCTGAAAATGGCATCCGGCCGCTCTTTTTTAAGCCATCGGTGGAAAAAAGATTTGTCGCTGCGCGCTTGGGCAACTTGGAAGAATGGCTTCAAGCGCCGCGCCGCAGGCAGTTCGCGCTGCCCGACTTCGTAGCCGGCGCTGAAGCGGTGCTCGACCAAGGCGTCGATCTTTGCGTCCAGCACAAGGCCCGGGCGTTTGGAGCCGAGTTCGAGCACTTTTTCAAAGGCCCGCAATGCGACCATGTGATGATCTACACAAGCAAATGAGAGGCTCGGTTCGCGGGTGCGGACTCCGGTGACGACCAAGGGAAACTCCCTTGCCACAGGTTGAAAAGATTCTGGCAGCCGGTTCTCATCCATCAGGCCAACAAGAATGCCGCCCGGAATTCCTCGTCCTCGAAAAATCTGGCACAGGCGCTCGCCTCGCAGATCGGGTTCATGAATCCAAAATTCATCCAACTTGTAGCCGAGGTCGGTCGCGCGTTCGCGGCATCCGCGCACATAGACTGGAATCGTGGGATGCCGTTTGAAGGCCATCTTGTCCCGGTTTGCGTTGATCAAGGCCAGTGTGCACTGAAAACGCTGATTGCCTCCTGCGTGAAGCCGGGCCATCAATTCCGCAACGACGGCATTCTTTTGGTAGCCCATCCTCTTTGCGGCATCCGCGACTTTTTTGCGTGTGGCTTCGGAAATCTGCGGGCTGTTTCGCAGGGCTTGAGAGACGGTGTTCTTGGAAACCCCGCAGGCGGTCGCCAGATCCTGCATCGAGACCGGTTTCATGTCGCCAACATTACTGTCATGTAAATTCCGCGTTTACAATAAGCATGTCGTTGAATGGACTGGCCGAATGAAATGTTCCCTTGGCATAGACTACGGCACAAATTCGGTTCGCGCGCTCGTCGTGCGTTGTGACAATGGTGAGGAGCTCGGCAGCTTTATTGCCGGTTATCCTTCAGGCAAAGACGGGGTGCTCGTCGATCCCAAGGACCACCACCTCGCGAGGCAACATCCCCCGGATTATCTCCTGGGGCTTGAGCTTTGCGTCAAAGGCGCTCTGGCCGCCGCCGCGAAGAAAAACAAGGCCTTCACGCCTGCGACGATTGTTGGCCTTGGCGTCGACACGACTGGCTCGAGTCCGATTCCGGTGGATTCCTCCAACCGCGCGCTCGCATCCTTGCCGAAGTGGAAGAAAAATCCCGCCGCGCAATGCTGGCTTTGGAAGGATCATACTTCGTGGCAGGAAGCGGCGCGCATCACGGAACTCGCCGCCAAGCACCGTCCCGAATACATCGCCAAGTGCGGCAACACATATTCCTCCGAGTGGTTTTGGAGCAAAATCTGGCACTGCCTGAAAACGGCGCCCGAGGTTTTCCATGCGGCCTACTCTTGGGTCGAAATGTGCGACTGGATTCCCTCGGTGCTCTGCGGAGTCGAGGATCCCAAGCAAATCAAACGCGGCATCTGCGCCGCCGGCCACAAGGCGCTCTATTGCGATGAGTGGGGCGGTTTGCCCGACAAAAAGTTCCTGTCCCTGCTCAGTCCGAAACTCGCGGAGCTTCGGGATCGTCTCTACGACAAGGCCCATGATGCCAACACCGCCGCCGGCGCGCTTTCTACGGCGTGGGCGAAAAAACTCGGCCTGCCCGCCGGGATTCCGGTGGCCATCGGCGAGATGGATGTCCACTACGGCGCAATCGGCAGCGGCATCAGCGAAGGCACACTGGTCAAGGTCATCGGAACTTCGACTTGCGATTGCGCCGTCGTTCCGGCAACCAAAAAAGTCAAAGACATCCCCGGCATTTGCGGCATCGTGAAGGGTGCCATCCTGCCCGGCTTTTTCGGCATCGAAGCGGGGCAGTCCGCCGTGGGCGATATTTTCAAATGGTGGATCGAATCCGTCTGCGAGGGCGACGCCGCTCTATACGCAAGCCTCGCGAGGGATGCTGCCAAGCTCCAACCCGGCGGCAGCGGCCTGCTGGCGTTGGATTGGAACAATGGCAACCGCACGGTGCTCGTCGATCCCATGCTCAGCGGTTTGCTTTTGGGAACCACGCTGCACACCACCAAGGCGGAAATTTACCGCGCCCTCATCGAGGCCACGGCCTTCGGCGCGCGCACGATCATTGAGCGCATCGAGTCCTACGGCGTTCCCGTGAAGCGCATCGTTTGCGCCGGCGGCATTGCGGAAAAAAATCCGCTCCTCATGCAAATCTACGCCGATGTCACCGGTCGCACGATGCTTGTGGCAGGCTCCTCGCAGGCCTGCGCCTTGGGTTCGGCAGTCTCGGCTGCCGTGTTGGCAGGAGTCTTCAAGGATTTCCCAGCCGCCCAGAAGGCGATGACCTCGCTCAAGGACATCGAATACAAGCCCCGCGCGGCAGCCCGCAAGACTTACGACCGCCTCTTCGCGCTCTATCAAAACCTCCACGACGCCTTCGGAGGTGTGAACCGCAAAGCCGATCTCTCGAGCGTCATGAAAGAACTCCTCGCCATCAAATCCAAATCCCAAAAATGAAAACACCCGAAATCTGGTTCCTCACCGGCAGCCAACATCTCTACGGCCCCGAAACCCTCAAGCAAGTCGCCGCCAACTCGCAGGCCATTGCTGGAGGCCTCGGCGAAAAACTCCCGCTGCCTGTTGTGTTCAAACCCGTCTTGACCACACCTGACGCCATCCGCGCGACGATTCTTGAGGCGAATGCGAATCCCGATTGCGCTGGTTTGATTTTGTGGATGCACACATTTTCCCCGGCAAAAATGTGGATCGGAGGCCTCTCTGCGCTGCGGAAGCCATTCCTGCATTTGCACACCCAGTTCAACCGCGATCTGCCATGGGGGGAGATCGACATGGACTTCATGAACCTCAATCAAGCGGCCCATGGCGACCGTGAGGCGGGGTTCCTCCACACGCGCATGCGACTCGCTCGAAAGGTCGTCGCAGGTCACTGGCAAGATGAATCGGTCCTCGCCCGCATCGGCGCATGGGTTCGTGCCGTCCGCGCTTGGCACGATTGGCAGGGCGCGAAATTCGCCCGCATCGGTGACAACATGCGCCAGGTCGCCGTCACGGAAGGCGACAAGGTTTCGGCCGAAATGAAATTTGGTTTCTCAGTGAACGGCTACGGAATCGGCGACCTCGTGGCGATCCAAGTGGGCATTGCCGATTCGGAAATCAACGCGCTCTGCGAGGAATACGCCGCCAGCTATCAACTGGCTCCGGCACTTGCCAAGGGCGGCGAACGCCATGAGTCCCTCCGCGAGGCCGCACGCATCGAGGCCGCTCTGCGGGCGTTTCTAAAGCACGGGGGATTCAAGGGATTCACCACCACCTTTGAGGATTTGCATGGGCTCAAACAACTCCCAGGAATCGCCGTCCAGCGCCTCATGGCCGAGGGCTACGGCTTCGGTGCCGAAGGGGATTGGAAAACAGCCGCCCTGCTCCGCGCCATGAAGGTTATTGCCTCGGATCTCGGTGGCAAAACCTCGTTCATGGAGGATTACACCTACCATCTGGAACCAAACAACCACCTCGTTCTTGGCTCCCATATGTTGGAAATTTGCCCATCCATCGCCCAGTCCAAGCCCTCGTGCGAGATACACCCGCTGGGCATCGGCGGCAAGGAGGATCCCGTCCGCCTCGTCTTCGACGCGCCCGCAGGAGCCGCATTGAACGCCTCGCTCATCGATCTCGGCAATCGCTTTCGCCTTTTGGTCAACGAAGTCGATGCCATCCAACCACCGCACGCTCTGCCGAAGCTCCCTGTGGCCCGTGCCGTCTGGAAATGCCGGCCCGATTTTGCCACCGCCTGCGAATCCTGGATTCATGCGGGTGGAGCGCACCACACGGGCTTCAGCTACACGGTCACCCGCGAGCACCTCGAAGACTTCGCCGCCATCGCCGGTATCGAATGCGTCGTCATCGGAGACAAAACCGAGGCCGCAGCGTTCCGCCAGGAATTGCGCTCGAACGAGGTCTATCACCACATCGCCGGAGGATTCGTAGCTTGAGCCGTTACGAAGTGATCCGCGAGGAATGCCGTGCCGCCAATGCCGCGCTGCCCGCTTCAGGTCTTATCGATCTGACCTTCGGCAATGTGAGCGTCTGCGACCGCGAGGCTGGTGTTTTTGCCATCAAGCCCAGCGGCGTTCCCTACTCGGCCTTGAAAACCGAGGACATGGTCATCGTCGATTTTGACGGCCGCGTGGTCGAGGGGACTCTCAATCCCTCGTCCGACACTCCGACTCACCGCAGGCTCTTTCTCGGTTTTCCCGGCATCCGCTCGGTCGTGCACACGCACTCGCGCAAGGCGGTTGCCTTTGCTCAAGCGGCGCGCGGCATTCCACTGCTCGGCACCACCCACGCCGACTACTTTCGCGGCGAGGTTCCTGTAACGCGTGCCCTCACGGTCTCCGAGATTTCCGACGCCTACGAATGGGAAACCGGCAATGTCATTGTCGAACGCTTCGAGGGACTCGATCCCATGGAAATCCCCGCCGTTCTGGTGCGCAACCACGGCCCGTTCGCATGGGGTCCATCGGGTGCCAAAGCCGTCGAAAACGCCCTGGCCCTCGAAATCGTCTCCGACATGGCCTACCACGCCCTCACGCTCGATCCTTCTGCGAAACCGCCTTCACTCGCCCTCTCCGAGCGACACTTCCTGAGAAAACACGGCCCCACCGCGACCTACGGGCAAGTATGAAAAAGGGAGGGTCATCGTCTCGCATGACCCAAATATCAAACACGGAAGGCGCGTAATCACTCCCAGACATCTCCCGTCCAAAATTCGCCCGAACCACGACTCCCCCACGCCGCTTCGCGGCTGAAAAATGGGTCATGCGAGACGATGACCCTCCCAGATTCACGAGGCACGCTGCCGCGCGTCAGCGCGCTCGTTGATTCAAGGTAGGGTCGGCGCGCCGCCGCTGACCCATTTGCGCGGCAACGCCGCCCTTGTATCCAGCAGAGACGCCGCTTCGCGGTTGGTTGAGGAATGCAACTATTCCTTGCGAATGGTTCTGAACACCGGTTGCAGGATGGGGTTGGGGTGCTCTTGGATCGTTGTTCCGATTAATTCGCCCTTTTCATTGTAGATGGGCACTGCTGTGCGGATCGGTGAGCCGTAGTCTATGAAGCCCTCGATCTCTGTTTGCTCGAATCCCGCGCCGTCGATTGTCATGCCGGTGCGGCGTGTTTCAAAGGCGGTTGGAGTTGCTGGTTGGATGACATAGCCGCCGTCAGCCTGTGGAGTGATGCGTGGTGCGGCGTATTGTGTGGCTAGGGGAAATTCCTGGCCGACGAACATTTTCGTTTGGGCGGGAGCAATTGCTCTCGCGGGTTGCCCGAGAAACTGATGGTTCCTGCGGATTTCCTGTTCCTCCTCTTCGTCGGGAGTCGGCGGCGGCGTGGGAGTGGGCGTGGGAGTGGGCGAAACCGTGGTGGCGTTTCCTTTGGTGGTTTGTTGGATATCCGCTTCGGGAGCGGAAAAACCAGCAGCCAGGCAGGAAAAATAGGCCAACAAAATCCAGTGCGGCATGGTTTGGGAATTCATAATGACCAGCTCGTCCGGCGGCCCGGTTCAGTTGCCGTATTTGATCGAGCAGCCGTAGGCCTCGGTTTCCGGCGTGGCGACCGGCTTGCCGCCGAGGGTGTCATCGATGGCGGCGGCGACGAAGTTTTTCGCCTTCGCGATGTCCCCGGGATCGGCGGATTTTTTGTCATCAATCGCCCCGTGGTAAACGAGGATGCCGTCGCCATTGATCACATACATCTCGGGTGTGCACCTGGCCCCGTAGGCGCGGCCGGTCGCGCCCGACTCGTCGATGAGATAGGCTGTGGCGGCGGAGTTTTTTTCTGTGCAGGCTTTCAGCGCGTCGGCAGGCACGGCGTGGCCTTGTTTCCCCGGAGCGGACGAGCAGATGGAAAGCCACACGACGCCCTTGGCGGCGGCGTCCGCCTGCAGCTTCTGCATGTTGCCGGAGCCGTAGTGCTTCACGACGAATGGACATGCATAGTTGGTCCACTCCAGCACGACGACCTTGCCTTTGAAGTCGGAGAGGGACACGGACTTTGATTCGCAGGTCGGGAGGGTGAAGGCGGGGGCGGGTTTTCCGATTTCCGCCTCGGCGTGGACCAAGGCTGTGGCTGCAAGGAGGATGAGAAGAGCTTTTTTCATAGGGCTTCAAAATACCTCGCCGAGCGCTTCTTGCAAACTGGCGTTTTCAGCCGAAATGGGACCGCGCTTTTTTGAGAAGCACCCGCAGGCTTTGAAAAATATTCCGCACGAGTCTTGGTAAGAAAATCAGAATCGTGGCGCAGATGATGACCGCCAAGACCAAGGCGACAAGCGGACTCCAAGCCAGCAAACCCAGGCCGCCGAGAACGAGTCCGTCCTCCACAAGGCTGAGGGCGATATTTGTGAATGGCTCGGGCGAGGTGTTGGCGGCCAACCGGGTTCCCGCTTTCGCGGTGTGGGAGGAAAAGGCCATTCCCCCGGCGAGCAGGGCGGCCACGACTTCAAACGCGGGATGCGCGTCTCCCATGGCGGCAACAGCCAGCGCGGCCGCGCCGATGGGCCGGATGAGCGTGTGTATGCCATCCCACGCCGTATCGAGCCACGGAATCTTGTCGGCGCAGAACTCGATCGCATAGAGCACCGCTGCGATGCAGAGGACCGTTGGATGTCCCAACACTTCCAAGCCGGCGAGCGGCGAGGGGAGTGTGACCCAGTCGAAATGCAGGGCGAGCCCCGTCACCAGCACGGTGAGGTAGAGATTCATACCCGCCAGCGTTCCCAAGCTCAGGGCGACGGCGAGTGTTTTAAGGACCTCCATGGAGAATCCGGGTCAAGCCGCCGGCAGTTTGAGCCCGCTGAGTTTTTCGTAGGCTTCGATGTATTTCTGCGATGTCCTGCGAACGACCTCCTCCGGCAGAGGCGGGGAGGGGGGCGTCTTGTCCCAATCGAGTGTCTCAAGGTAATCCCGCACGAATTGCTTGTCGTAGCTGGGCGGATTGGTGCCGGGTTTCCACGCATCCGCCGGCCAGAAGCGGGAGGAGTCGGGGGTGAGGCACTCGTCGATGAGAATGAGTTCGCCGTCGGCGATGCCGAATTCGAATTTCGTGTCGGCAATAAGCATTCCCGCCCTGGCGGCGTGGGCGCAGCCGTGCTCGTAGAGTTCGATCGTGTGGCGCCGCACCTGGAGGGCGAGTTCGTCGCCGAGGACCGAGCGGCACTGGTTCCATGTGATGTTTTCATCGTGCCCGGTTTCCGCCTTGGTGGCGGGTGTGAAAAGTGTCTCCGGCAGGCGGGAGGATTGCTGGAGGCCGGGTGGGAGGTCGAAGCCGCAGGCCATGCCGGTCGCGGCATACTCTTTCCACGCCGAGCCGGAAATGTAGCCGCGTGCGACGCATTCCACCGGCAGCGGACTCGCCTTGCGGACGATCATCGAGCGTCCGCGCAGTTGCTCCTCGAACGGCTGCAAATTTTCAGGATAGGCCTCGAAGCGCGCCGTGATGAAATGGTTCGGCACGAAGTCGAGCACGCCATACCAGAAGAGCGTCATTTGTGTGAGCACCTCGCCCTTGCGTGGAATGCCGGTCGGCAGGATGCAATCAAAGGCGGAGATGCGGTCCGTCGCCACGACGAGAAGGTTTTCGCCGAGATCAAAAACCTCGCGCACCTTGCCGCTGCGCAGTTTTTTGATTCCAGGAAGGTGGCATTCGAGAAGTGTGGTCATGTGGTGGGATCAAGGCTCGGGATTCGCCCGGATGAAGTTGCGGAACCAGCGCCCGGCAGGCTCCAGAGGAAGGGTCATTCGTTTTTTATCGAAGCTGGTGAGTCCAAAATTCGCCGCGTAGCCCTCGGCCCACTCGTAGTTGTCGGTGAGCGTCCAGGGGAAGTAGCCGCGAATGTCCACACCATCCTCCATGGCGCGGCGCATCTGGTTCACATGCTCGCGGAAGTAGCGGATTTTTTTCTCCTCGCTCTGCGTGCCGATGCCGTTTTCCGAAATCACAATCGGTTTGCCGTAGCGCTTGGAGACATCAGTCAGCACCGCGTGCAGGCCCTCGGGATCGATGAGCCAGCCGTTTTGTGTGTAGTGGGAACTCTGCTCGCCTTTCGGCCGGATGATGAAGCGCCGGGCGGAGGCGACTTGCGAGTAGTAGTAATTCACGCCGATGAGGTCCATCGTGTCGGCCGTGCGGTCGAGGTGGTCGAAATTTTGGTGCTGCATCATGTTGTAAACCGCAAATGTCGGATCCTGGCCGAACTCGCGGCGCCAGTGCGGAAGCGAGTAGATGCCCATCACGATCGCGCTGGGGTTTTCTTTTTTGATAATCGTCGAGGCCTCGCGGAACATGTCCACCGAGACCCGGGTGGCCTCCTTGAGCGCTCCGGGAGTGGCGAGGAGACCGGGTGGCCAGTGGCCGCCGAAGTATCCGATGTAGAGCGCACCGTTCGGTTCGTTCTGCGGAACCCAAATTTTCACAGTCGGCGAGAGGGTTTTCACCACCCGCGTCACATATTCCTTCCAGTAAGCCTCGACTCCCGGATGCAGAAATCCGGATTGCGCTTTTTTCTTCGAGTCGTAGAGCCACGCGGGGAAGGTGAAATGCCAGAGGGTCACCACCGGCTCGATGCCTGCGGCTTTGAGGCGGCGCGCCATTTGCGCGTATTGGCGGAGTGCCTTCTCATTGAACACGCCGGGCTGCGGTTCCACGCGGCCCCACTCGATGCCGAAACGATAATGATTCACGCCAAGTTCCTTCAACGCCGCGAGGTCCTTGTCGAAACGGGTCCACGAGAATGTCGCCTCCTCGCCGCGCGGCGGAATTTTGCCCTCCTCGGCAAAAACATCCCAATCTGTCTTGAAAAAATCCGGCGAGTCTTTCGGGACACCGCGATCCTCATTTTGGAAGCTCGCCGTGGAGGTTCCCCACCAAAATGCACCGGTCTTTACCGGAGTCGTCGCCGCAGGCTTTTTGTAGGGCTTGGGTGGCATCACACAACCCGTCAGCACCGCCAACGGCAGCAGCGCGGCGAGGGCGCGAATCGTGTTGAGTGTCATTGGCGCAGGCTTATAGTTTGCCGTCATGTTGTCATCAACTTTGAAATGGAGCGCGGCCATTCTCCTCTCGCTGACGCCCCTCTTTTTGCAGGCGCAAATCGAAGGCTATGCCGAGCCGGATTCCCTGCTGCTCAAGGATGGATCGACCCGCAAGGGAGTGATTGTGAAAAACACCGCCGGGGCGGTCTTTTTGCAGGAGCGGTATGGAATTTCCGAGTTTCCGAAATCGGGCATCGTCCGCATTTTCGACGGGGTCGATGTGGGCATGGAGTATGTGGATGCGGGCAAGGACGGCCGCCTGCCCTCGTGGCGTGTCATGGTGAACGACATTCGGAACAACGATGCCATCAAGAGCCTTTCACAAATCCCCGCCACACTCATCGACAATGGCTACCTGAAAAATGTCCCCTACCTCTCGTTTCGCATCAATGACTTCATCGAGATGAATGTTTACGGAAATCCGGACCATCCGGCGGCGATTGAGTTCGGCGTCTATGGGAAAGGAAAATCGAGCGACAGGATTCGCCGTGTCCTTCGCAGTTTCATGGCCGGATTCCTCACCTCTCGGAAAGAGGTGGCGGCCATTTATTCGATTCCCTTTAGTGGAGGTGAAAAGAGCGCCGGTCCCTATCGGCTCCGCATCACGCCTCCCGAGGCGCCCGATGCCTACAAAGGTTGGTGGATTTGCTTGTATAATCCGAAAACCCTCGAAGCCGCCCGCGTGAGCGATGCGGAGTATGCCAAGGTCACGCTGCCCCCCGATGTCGTTGTGGAGAAGTCGGGCAAGGTGAAATCCTCCTTCTCGAATGGCGAATTCATGCACCATTCGTTTCGCTCGGCCGGATCAGGCGATGCCCCGTCGATTTTCATTCCGGGATTCATTCGCGATCCCGCCGGATGGTTTCTTCCGAAGCATTCGAATGAGTTCTGAAAATCCGGAGTAAAAAATCTGGAGTTTTTCTCTTTTGGCGGGTAATGCCTTTTGCACTCGTATGCCTGCCGATTATTCCTCAAAAGATCAAAGCCCCTATTTGAATTTAACAAACGACGAGGATGGTGAACTCGGCGACAAGGTCCAGCAAGTCCGGGCCGAACTCGAAAGCCTCAAGCAGAAACAAGAGGAGATCGAACGGGAGAAAGCCCGCCTCGAGGAACTCAAACGCCGTCAGGACAGCCTCGAACAGGGTCGCTCCGACATGCTCGACAAGCTCACCCGCGCGCTCGTGGTCGTTCAGCGGGAGACGGAGGAATCTCAAAAACGTGTCGAGCAGATGCACACCATCTACGCATCCTTCAACCAGCATCTCCGCCAGCTCGAAGACATCAATCCCCGCTCCTGGAGTCCGCAGGATCTGCCTCGCGAGTTGAGCAAGGCACTCAGTTCCGTGGAGGACGCCCGCGCCGAATACATCAAGTCCCAAGCCAAGCTTTCGGTTGACACATCGTCCGAGATCACTCCCGCATCGATGCTGGAGGGCGATTATCCGGTCGAGGAGGATCGCTCTTTTGGCTACTGGCTACGCAGCGGATTTGCATTCACGCTGCCGATTCAGGTTATCGCCGTTGTTTTCCTGCTCGTTTACATCTGGTCCGCCACCACTTCGAAGTAACCCGTGCGATTGAGAAAACCCAACACTGCCACAAAACTCACGGTCGAGGAGCAACGCCTCTCCAAAGAGCAGGAAGTCACCAAGCGCCGCATGGAGCAGTTGGAAAAAGAACTTCAGGCCTACCCCAAAAAAATCGAGGAGAACAAGGCACGCAACCGCGAGATGGTCAAAATGCGCGCCGCCATGGCCGCTCCCGCGATCTCGCTCGGCGGTGCGCGTGCCGGTCGCAGTTCCTATCAGTCTCCGCGCAAGGTCAAGAAACTTCCCGCACGCGAATTCAACAGCGCCCGCATCAAATTCCTCGGCCTTTGCCTGATCCTTGCCACGATCATTTTCATGCTCTGGCGTTCGATTCCGTCCTAATCGCCTTTGGGGCTTTCCTCCACGCTCTCGAGCACTGGAGTTTGTCCACGAATATAAATCCACTCCGCGCCGAGTTCCTTGGCCGTTTCCCTCCATCCCGCTTCCTGACGGAGCACGGCGCGTAGCTTGGCGAGAGGCTCCTGATAACGCAGCCCGTGGCTCCAGAGGTGGCCGTCATAGCCGCAGACCACGGGATAACCCAGGAGGATCACCGGATGGTTGTATTGAGGATCCACCGCAATGCGAGTTCCCGACGGCACATCCCGCAGGGCCTTGCTCGCAACAGCCAGTTCCGACCTTTTCGCCAGTTCATAGCCGTGCCGGCCATCCAGCCCGGCCATGAGCGAAACCGCGCCCGAAAAGAACAAAGCCGCGCAGATCGAGGCGCGCAGGATCGGGGCAAGCGGTTCGATGACGAAGGACCACAGAAACGGCGCTGCAACAAGCCACGCCCAAATGAGGAGCTTTGTGTTGTCCCATTCCCACGGGGCGAACGACACCAGGAAGCAAAGGAGAAAAACAGCGAGTGACAACATGACGAATGCGCGCGATTCCGGATCGCCGCGCCGCGCGCATTTCGCAAAAAGCCACACAAGCAGGGGAAGGCTGATACCGAAATTCATGGCCCAGAATTTCCAGCCCGCGTCCCCCTGCATCCACCCCGGCAGCCAGCGCAGCCCGGACGCTGCGGAAAAGCCTCCACTCACCAGCCACACCGCTGTCGTTGCCGGGATGACGGCGAGTGCCACAAAAAGAAACAAGCGAAGGCGTCCCTTGCGTGTGAAAACAAAAATTGCTGCCAGCGCGAAGCTCAGGAAGAGGAACGCATGGACGCTGAAGAACGGCATCGTGGCATACAGAAAAAATTGCACGCTGCGGGGCAGGCCCGATCCCTCGCGGAAAAAGTCATCCCGCCACGCGCGCAGGAGCAGAAGCCCGCAGGGCAGCGCGTAGAGCAGTCCGCGTTGGGTGACCAACATCGTCAGGAAGAAATTTTTCCAAGCCAACTCCGACTGGAAGTCCCGAAGTTCACCGGTATGAAGAATCGCAAAACCGGCGAGTCCGCCATTGAAAAGCAAAGCCGCCATCCCAAACGCTCCGCTCCAGCGCCAGAGCGCCCAAGCGGTCAGGCCCGCGCCCGCGAGACCCGTCCAAACAAGCCCCCGCTCCACCGGCACACCGGTGAGGAGCAGCAGGCTGTTCCATAAATCCGCCCCCAGCGGATAGCTTAATGGCACGCCGGTGAGAATCGGACTCGCCGGCCAGAACTCCACGCCGCCTGCCAAGTAACGGATGAATTGCAAGTGCAGCGAGATGTCTCCGAGATTGTAAGGCGAGAGGATTCTCCACTCGTCGCCCACCGGATAGATGAGCCACAAAAATGCCCGCAACCCGGCGATGGCGAAGAGGACGAACAGCAAAACATCCCACGCGCCCACGCGACGGAGCGCGCCTTCGCGCGTCTTCCAGAAGACGAGAATTCCTGACGCCAGACCGGTCAGCAGTGCCGTCAAGGCCAGGGGGGAATTTAGACCCTTGAAAGCAAACGCAAGACAGATGCCGCTGACCACACTCGCTCCGGCGGCGCTGATAATCCCCGCCGCGATCCTGTCTCCGTTCACGGCAAGGCTCCGGTTGGAGGATTGATGTCGGGTTCACCGCCGAGAATCCCCTTGAACTTCCGCGCCGCGAGGTAGGCCACGCACTCCTCCTGCCCACTGCGAAGCCGGAAGGGGAATTTGTAGTAGGAGTCGGTGAATTTCTTTTCCGCCTCCGCCGCATGGTCGGCCTCGATGACCACGAAATCCGCATCCCACCTCGCCGGCGGGGAATCCTTTTTAAAATACCCCACACGCGTGAAGTCGCCCAAAATCCAGGGCAGGGGATAGTAGCTGTCGAGCATGATGACCCCCTCGAACTGGAATCCATCGGGTTCGCTTTTCGCCAGCTTCAGCACAGGCTCGGTGAGGCGCTCGATATCCTTGTAGGTTTGCACATAGACATAGGGCTCGCTGTCGTCCGTGAAGCGGAAAAAATTCAGCTGGATCGTCATGTAGAGCGATGCGGCCAGCAGCGGCGCGGCAACGAGCCACACACGGTCCCGCGCCACTCGGCCCGCCCACTCGCGCACGACTCCTCCGAGCGTGAGATAAAACGGCCACAGCATCGAAATCACGCACCATGGGGTTTTGTAGGGAATGATCGAATACGCGAGCAGCACTCCTCCACCCATGATTGCGGTGTAGCGGTAGCGGGCATCTGAGGGCCACACATACCGCAGGCAGGCGAGCAAACCTGCCAGTGCGGGCCACTCGTAGCGCGCCATGAGATAGACCCAATACCAATTCAGCGGCTCGACCAGATCGTAGGCGGTCTTTTCATGCCCTCCGGACTCGATCCCGGTCGAAACCCACGCGCGGAAGGTCTCATAGAGCCCGCTCAATTGGCGGAAGTCGCGGAAGGTGCCGGAATAAAAAAAGACAATCACCAGCGCGGCCACTCCACCTGCAAGCACCGCGTCGTCGCGCGTCCATTGCTGGCGCGCCACCGGCCACATCGGGCGCGAAGGCACCAACATTTGATAAATCCAAAGCGTGGCAGCGGCGATCGCCATGCAGCCGATGTGCAGGACATAGGTCTCCTTGGTAAGAATCATTCCCGCAACGCCTGTTGCCAGGGTGAACAGATGCCGCCGCGTTCCCGTTTGCCACAGGCCCAGAAACCCGTGGAGGAGGAGAATCGAAAAAAGAACCTGCCATGATTCATGAATCGAATAGCGCCCGTAAAAAACAAAAGCCGGCGAGACTGCCATCGCCAAAGCCGCAAGGCGCGAGACGCCCAGACCAAAAAACTCCCGGAAACGCAGCATCGCCCACACTGCCAGAATGCTCGCAATCAACGACGGCAGCCGCAGCGCCCAGACCTCCCGGCCAAAGAGCGTCTGCGAAAGGAACACGGCATAAAAATGCAGCGGACCGTGGTAGTTCGTCGGATCGTAGCGGTAGTAGCCGTTCGCCGTCATCTGATCCGCAAACCATCCATTGATGCCTTCATCAAAATGCGGCGGCTTGATTTCAATCAGCCAGCAGCGAAGGAAGATCGCCACGGCAAGGATGGCGATTTCAGGCAAACGGGCTCTTAGCGCGCGCAGGAACATCCGAATGGCATAACTCCTGTCCCGCTGCCGTATCAAGCCCCGCCACCGCGCTGATATTCCTTCTTGAAAAGCCCCGCGCGCCGGATCACATTACTGACCTTCAAATCGGGCCGTGGCTCAGCTTGGTAGAGCGCTTGAATGGGGTTCAAGAGGTCGAGAGTTCAAATCTCTCCGGCCCGATTTTTTTCAACTGGCGCGATTGCCGATTTCCAAATTTCCGTGGATAACATGCGGACATGAGCGACAGTATCAAGGAACTCACTGCGGAGATTTGCGCTTTCCGCGACGCACGCGACTGGGCCCAATTTCACAACCCGAAGGAAATGGCGGTGGCTATCGCTGCGGAGGCCGGGGAGCTTTTGCAGCACTTCGTCTGGCAGGATGCGGAGCAATCGCTTGAGAGGGTTTCGGCGCGCCGGGCGGAGATCGAATCCGAGATGGCTGATGTGGCGATTTTGCTTTTTGAAATGGCGGCCAACTGTGAAGTCGACCTTGCTGCCGCGATGCGTGCCAAGTTGGAGCGGAACGAGGAGCGGTATGCCGTTTCCAAGGCACGGGGCTCCAATAAAAAATACAACGAACTTTGAGCGAAGAGACGCCGCACCGCCGCCGCCCACGCTACTCGGGCAAATACCCGCGACGGTTTGATCAAAAATACAAGGAGCTCTCGCGGAATCCCGACACGCTCGCCCGCGTGCTCGCATCTGGAAAAACTCCAGCCGGCACGCATGTGCCAATCATGGTGGAGGAAATCCTCGAGGTCCTTGACCCTCGATCGGGCGAGATCGCTGTCGATTGCACACTGGGATTCGGGGGACACACCCGCCGGCTTCTTGGGCGCGTGGCTCCAGATGGGCATGTCCTCGGACTCGATGCCGACCCGGTGGAGTTGCCTAAAACGGAGGCCGCTCTGCGTTCCGAGGGTTTGGGTGCCGAGGTCTTCACCGCAAGAAAATCGAATTGCGCCGGACTTCATGCTGCTCTCGAATCATCTGGGTTTTCGGGAGCCAATGTCATTCTTGCCGACTTGGGAGTGTCCTCGATGCAGCTCGATAATCCCGCAAGGGGCTTCACTTGGAAGTCTGCGGGGCCGCTGGATATGCGGATGAACCCCTCGCGGGGTGTTTCCGCCGCACAATGGCTCTCAAAAATAACCCCGGCTGCGCTCGAGGAGGCATTGATTGAAAATGCCGATGAACCGGATGCCGCCGCGCTTGCCTCGGCCCTCGCGGGGAAGAACCTTGAGACCACGACAGACTTGGCGAACGCCATTCGAACCGCGCTGCAAAATCGATCCGCCGAACTCGTGGAGAAGTCCATTCGCCGTGTTTTTCAAGCCGTGAGAATCGCCGTCAATGAAGAGTTCAGTGCGCTGGATAGCCTC
>JBJTGE010000139.1:0-10662 GCA_046093785.1 Spartobacteria bacterium | reverse complement strand
CGACGATGACGTCGTAGATGAGGCCGAGCTCGGAGATGTTCACCGGAATCTCCGGGTCGAAGACGGTCTTGATGGCCTCAAGCACGGCCGGGCGCAGCGCATCGGTGCGCTCGACGGACGGCACCAGGTCGCTGACCGGCTCGGTGGCGGCTGGCGCCGGCGTCGTGGTTCCGGTCGCAGGGGTGGGGGCGCCCCCGTGAGGATGGGGCACCGACGGTGGTGGCAGGGTGCCCGGAGGCATCATCGGCAGCATGCGCAAGCGGCTCCTTACTCGGTCGACACCGGGGTCGAGGGCGTCTCGGCCACGGCAGCCTTCAGTGTGTGCCAGGCCAGACCGGCACACTTCACACGGGTGGGAAAATCACGCACGCCCGACAGCACGCTGAGCTTGCCGAGTTCCGGCAGCGGTGAGCCGGGGGGCGAGGTCATCATCTGGTGATACTGGGCGAACAGGGCTCGCGCCTCGTCCACCGTCTTGCCCTTCACCGCCTCGGTCATCAGCGAGGCCGAGGCCTTCGAGATGGCGCAGCCCGAGCCCTGGAAGGCCACATCGGTAATCCGGCCGTCCGCGACGGTGACATACAGCGTCAGCCGGTCGCCGCAGAGCGGGTTGTAGCCTTCCTGCGCGCGGGTGGCCGGGTCGATGACCCGGAAGTTCCGGGGCCGGCGGTTGTGGTCGAGGATGACTTCCTGATAGAGCTCGCTGAGGTCTGACACTAGAGCAGCACCTTTCGCGCGTGGTGCAGGGCGGCCACCA
This sequence comes from Spartobacteria bacterium, assembly GCA_046093785.1. Classification (GTDB taxonomy): domain Bacteria; phylum Verrucomicrobiota; class Verrucomicrobiia; order Chthoniobacterales; family Terrimicrobiaceae; genus UBA967. Next base: position 9,905 of record JBJTGE010000139.1, on the reverse strand, counting down.
GCGCATCAATGTCGTCACAGGTGTTGTACATCGCCAGCGACGCCCGGGCCGTGGCGGGAATGCCCAGGCGATCCATGACGGGCTGCGCACAGTGGTGGCCCGTGCGGATGGCCACGCCCGACAGGTCGACGATGGTGCCGATGTCGTGGGGGAGGATGCCGGTGGTTTCTGCGGCGCGGGGTGTGAAGCGGCGGATGCGGAGTCCGTTGTCGAGGAAGATGGTGGCGATGGCGGTGCTGGCGATGAAGTTGTCGAGGTCCTCGTTGGCTTTGGTGATGTCGGCGATTTTGGTTTGGTGTTCGTTGTTGAGGGTCTGGAGTTCCTCGTTGACGGTTTCGAGTTCTTCGTTGGCGCTTTGGAGTTCCTCGTTCGAGGCTTGAAGCTCCTCGTTGGAAGTTTGGAGTTCCTCGTTCGAGGCCTCGAGTTCTTCGATGGCGGCCTTGAGGCGCATTTTACTGGCGCGGAGTTCCTCTTCGAGATCGGCGATGCGGAGCATGCTTTCCTTGAGGTCGAAGGGCGGGTGTTCAACGGGGAGGTTTTTTTCCATGTCTTCCAGAAAGACCAAAAGAAAAACCCTGTCCTGGCCTGGTGAGCGGAAGGATTCGACGAGGACATTCACGGAGCCTTGGGGTGTTTCGACAGGGCCATATTTGAAGGGTCGGCCTTCGTTCAAAACTTTCCCTACGGCGGCGGCGAGGCTGGCTGCGAAATCGCGCGGGAGGAGGCTGGTGAGCTTGAGACTGGTTCGCCCTTCGGCCAAGGAGGCATACTTCGCGGGGGCTCCAAAGCTGTAGAGGATATCCATCTGGTCGTTGAGCACGAAGCAGGTGCGACCGAGGCGCGAGAGGATGCGGTTTGTGAAGGATTCGGTGAGGCGGGGTTCGTTGGAGAGCGAGTGGTTCTGAATGGCGGGCGCACTCACGGGGTGTTCGGCTGCGGCGCGAAGGATGCCGAACTGCAGTGCTTCGGGCAGCGCGCTGGGGATAGTGTTTTTTTTCCGGAAAAGGTGGTCACGGGCATCCAGGGTCTCGAAGTCGTTCTGAAGCTCGCCGAGGCTTTCGCTGAGGCCGAGGGAGAGAACGCCTTCGGGCCGGAGGGCGTAGTGGAGGATCGAGAGCACGCGCTGCTGGGCGACGGGCTGGAGGTAGATGAGGACATTCCGGCAACTGACGAAGTCGATGCGGGTGAAGGGTGGATCCTTGAGGAGGTTGTGCTTGGCGAAGACGATGCGTTCGCGGACGGCGCGGCAGATCTGGTAGTGATCGCCGTGGCGGGTGAAGTATTTTTCGAGAAGGTCGTGGGGTATGTCGGAGGCGATGGACTCGGGGTAAATCCCCTGCCCTGCGATCTCGGTGGCGCGACGGTCGAGGTCGGTGGCGAAGAAGCGGCAGGGCAGGTTGATTTCGCCCAATTCGCGGAGAACCTCCTCGAGCATGATGCCGATGGAATAAACCTCCTCGCCTGTGGCGCAGCCGGGCACCCAGAAGCGGAGGGAGCGGCCGCCGGCGGAGCGCACGAGACGGGGCAGAACATTTTTGCGGAGGTTCTCGAAGACTTCGGGATCGCGAAAAAACCGGGTCACGCTGATGAGCATGTCCTTGGCGAGATTCTCGCACTCGGCGGGGTCTTTTTTGAGGAGGGCGACATAGTCCTCGAAGTTGGAAATGTGGCAAATGCCCATGCGGCGCTCGATGCGGCGGTTCACGGTCTCGCTTTTGTAGGCTCCAAGATCGAACCCCGTATGCCTTCTCAGCAGGCTGGTGAGCTGGCGCATGGCACTCTGGTCTTCATCGAGGGACTCCGCAAGGACCGGTGGCATGGAAATCTCATGGCGCACGAGCCGCACAACCTCTCCGGCGAGCTTGGCGGGAGGCAGCACATAATCCGCCGTGCCGGTCAAAAGCACGCTCGCAGCCATGCCGCCGAAGGCCGCCGAGGCGGGCTGCTGCACGCAGACGATGCCGCCAGCCTGTTTCAAGACGCGCGCCCCCCGTGTTCCATCGCTGCCTGCACCGGAGAGGATGACGGCGAGGGTTTCCGGTTCACGGGCAGCGGCGAGGGATTCCAGGAGCGTGTCAATGAGGACGGGAGTGCCATGCGCGGGCAGTGGACCTTTTTCAACAAGGCGGCGGTCTTCGATTCCAAACAAATGGCCGGGAGGGAGGACATGGATTCTGCCCGGCTCGAGACAGGTGCCGGTATCGGCCCACATGGCAGGCAAGCTGCTTTCGCGCGAGAGGATATCCACCAAATGGCTCTCGCCAGCGGGTGGAAAATGGCTGGCCACCACGAAGGCAACCTGCAGCTCGCCGGGAATCTCTGCAAAAAAGGCACCAAGGGCTTCAACGCCACCCGCTGAACAGCCGATGACGGCGATGGGGAATTTTTTCGAATCGGGGGAATTTTTTATAGCGGGTTTGGCGGCTTCTGACATTTACGGCAGGCTACCTGAAAAATTGTTTTCCGCCATACTTTGTCTTGCAATCCAATCAGCTGCCATGGCGATGAGGTGCGATGCGGTGGTGGCGTGGAGCTTCTCCTTGATGTGTGCGCGGTGGGTCTCGACTGTCTTGGGGCTGAGGTTCAGGCGTTTTGCGATATCCTGTGTGGCGACTCCCTCGCCAATGAGCTTGAAAACCTCGAACTCCCTTGGGCTGAGGGAATCAGGGCCCGACTGCTTGTTTTTCGAGCGGTGGGAAAGAAACTCGAGCAAGTGGCCGGCAATGGCCTCGCTCACATAGATGCGACCGCGAAGGACGGTGTTGATGGCCTCGAGAACCTTGTCGCTGTGCTCGCTTTTCATGATATAGCCGCGCGCGCCGATCTCCAGCGCCCGCCTGGCGTAACTGGTCTCGGCGTGCATCGAGAGAACGAGAGCGGGAATGTCCGGGCAGCGGGCGAGGAGATCCTGCACCAGCTCAAACCCGCTGCGTCCGGCCAGGGAGACATCGGTGAGAACGAGATCCGGTTTCAGACGGATGGCGGCATCGAGCGCCTCGCCAGCGCCTCCGGCTTCGCCGCAAACTTCCAGCCCGGACTCGCCTGCGATCATCATTTTTATGCCCATGCGGGTCATGGGATGGTCATCGACTATGAGAATGCGCTTTTTTTGGGGCTTTTTGCTTTTTGCAGGGGTCTTGGTTTTTTTCATTTCGGAAATTGACACACCACGCGCACGCCTCCGTCGGGAGGGCGTTCGATGGCGACTTCGCCTTGGATCGAATCGGCGCGGTGGCGCATGATTTTGAGGCCCATTCCGTTTCCGCGCGCCGGAGCAGGAGCGTGATCCTTGATGCCATTACCGTTGTCGGTGATGGCGAGTTTGCCTCCGATCAAATCCAAATTGACACGAATCTTTGAGGCGTCGCCGTGCTTGATGGCATTCTGGATCGCCTCTTGGGCGATGCGGAAGAGGTTGATGGCTTTTTCGATTTCAAGGCGCTGGGAGCGTCCCCGGACTTTCACGGTGCACTTGACCTGAAAAAGGGCGCCGGTGTTTGCGGCGAGTTCATCGAGGGCGGCGGCGAGGTTTCCCCCCTCCAACTCCAGCGGGGCGAGGCCGCGCGAGAGCAGTCGTATGTGATGCACGGCGCGTTCGATGGCGCCTGTGAGCTGATCCATCTGGCTGCGCAGCACAGTGCCCTTTCTGCGCTTCTTGGAAATGGCCTCCAGGGCAAAACGCACACCGGAAAGTTCCTGGCAGACCCCGTCGTGGAGATCATGCCCCACGCGGCGGTGCTCCCGCTCGCTGATGGAGATCAACTCGGACTCCAGCTCCTTGCGGGCGAGAATCTCCCGCTGGAGTTCTTGATTTGAGGATTCCAGCTCGGCCGTGCGCTCGCGGACTCTATCCGCCAGCCCGGAGTTCAACTGATGCATTTCCTGCTCGGCCAACTCGCGGGCGGTGACATTGTTTGCCACCCAGAGGATCGACTTGGCATGGCCATCGGCATCGAGGAGTGCGGAGAGGTGGCATTCGCAAAAAATAAGCGACCCATCCCGGTGCAGGGTGCGGCATTTCACATAGCTGCTTGCCTCCTGCCCCTGTTTGAGGCGCTCCAGAAGCACACGAAAACCCGGGCGGTCATCCGGATAAATCAAGTCCAGACAATCAATCTGCATGGTTTTCACCTCGCGCCGCATCCAGCCAAACATGTCCTCGGCCTCGCCATTCCAGATGAGGCACCTGCCTTTGGGATCCCACTCCATCACGGCGAGAGGGGTATTGTTCACATGGTATGTGAGGCGCTGAACGAGTTCGTGAATGTGACGCTCGTCGCGCCGAATGGAGGTGATATCCCGCACGGTGGCGATGAATGCCGACCCGTGACCTGATGCGATATCATGCGAGGTGCGGATGTGGAGAGTCCTCCACTTCCCCCTCAATTCGGCTTGCACCTCACGATCAATCCCGGAAGCGCTCTGCAAGGTATCCTTCGCAATCGACTCCCAAACACAAGCGCAATGGTCCGAAAATCCCACTTCACGGCAAGTCTTGCCAAAGAACATGTCGGGTTCAAATCCAGTGAGCTGCCGTATGTGCGAATTCACATATAAAAACCGTGCCTCGGCATCCATGCGGAGAACAACATCCGGCATTTGCTCGGCGAGAATACGGAATTGCAGTTCGCCGCACGATGCACATTCCGGATGGGGCATTTGGCTATGGAGAAGCTTGTTCATGGGTGATGTTTAAGTTTTTCCAAAAGCAGGCGGCGCCTTAGAACCCCGCCTCCCCGCTTAGAGCTACACGGCGAAGGGGGGGGTAAAAATGCGTATTTATCGCCATCAACCGCATTCACTTACCAATCCCAATGAAAGTCAAGCCACGAGGGGGTCGGGAGATTAGCAGAACATGGCATCAGGTTTTTCCTGATAGTGGCGGGCCTCATGGTGGAGTCGAACCTCCTGCAAGCGGGCGCGGAGATGGGCGCCGAAATTTTCGATAATATCGAAGGCACTTTCCATGCGTTCGGAGGCTGAACCGGGACGCCATTCTTCGATGGGAATGCTGACAGCCTGTGGAAGCTCCCTCGGTGGCATGAGGAGGGGAATGTCCCTCAGAGGGGCGCATTCTGTGGCATCCAGCGAGGGATGACTGAAGAAATCGATGCCATTGGAGGCGGATTTTTCGCGAAGCCAGGAGGCGAAGGAAATCGCACCGGGCGTGGCATGGTCGCCGAGCAGGGTGAACAGGGCGGCGCCTGCGGCGGCATTCTGGCCGAGCCACTCATCGACCCAGAGCGGCAGGTGGGCGGGTTGCTCCTCGCGCCCGGAGGCTGAAACGATGACCACATCGGCCCGTGCGGCTGCCAAAGCCGATTGGGTGCGGGATTCCGAGACACCGAGCCCGCTCATTTTCCAGACATTGATCTCCACAGCCGCATCGTGGGGAATCTCGCTGCGAAGAATCTCACAGGCGCGGAGGGCGCGCGCGGCGGAGACGACATTCTCATAGAGGATCACAATGCGGAAAGGGTGGCTGGTGGAATCGGCCGTGGATGCGATTTCGGTGACTTGGTCGAGGAGTTGGTCCATTGCGGTGGTGTGTTTTTAAGTTTTTTTGGATTGCTGAAGGCCACCGGCACTCGCCGTGGCACGCAGGCAGATATTTCATTCCCCGCCGCCGGCCGCGATAGGGTGATCACCTCATGGCACGGGAACCCGCTTCGGAACTACCTCTGGGGCCTATGCAAAACGAAATTCACCCGCACCCTGCAGCATCCCAGTTGGAGATGTTCGACATCGTCCCCGACCAACCGCTTCCACCGGCGACATCGGACGACGCATCGCTCGCACACTGGCTCCGCGAGCAATCGGAGGACAAACTCCGCGAGCTTCTCGAGGCCCTCTCGGAATTCTACGGGGAGAGCCGCCCATGAACACGCAGACCGCACCCGCCCGATCCGCCAGGCCTGAAATCACACTCGTCCATCCGCGCAAAAAACGAACCACGCGTGCCGAGAAGCTGGTGACGGAACTCTTCGCGAGGGCGGATATCGAAATCAACGGCGAGCGGCCCTGCGATATTCAGGTGCATGACGAGCGCTTCTACCGTCGCATCCTGAAGGACGGCACACTGGGCTTCGGCGAATCCTACATGCAGGGCTGGTGGGATTGCGACGACATCGAGGAAATGTGCGCCCGCGCGATTCACGGCCGCATCGAAACATCCATCCGCCCGAGTCTGGGCGCGCTGGTGGAAGTGGCGTTCTCGCTTTTATTGAACCTCCAGAGCAAATCGCGCTCCCGTGTCGTCGCGCATCAACACTACGACCTCGGCAATGATTTTTTCGGAGCGATGCTGGATCCCTCGATGCAGTATTCGTGCGCTTATTTCCATGGAACGACCGACCTCGCGGCGGCGCAGGAACTCAAGATGGAACTCATCTGCAAAAAACTCGCGCTTCAGCCTGGCATGCGCCTGCTCGACATCGGCTGCGGTTGGGGAGGGTTGGCGAAATTCGCCGCGGAGAACCACGGCTGCGAAGTCGTGGGGGTCACAATCTCCGAAGAACAGAAAAAATACGCCGAGGCCCATTGCCAAGGGCTGCCGGTGGAAATCCGCCTCCAGGACTACCGCGATGTGGAGGGGCCATTCGACGCCATCGCGAGCGTGGGAATGCTGGAACATGTGGGCCCAAAAAACTACCGGCGCTACATGGATATCGCGAGCCGTTGCCTCAAGCCGGGAGGGCTTTTCCTTTGCCATACCATCACGGCGAACGAGCCAGGCATCGCGTGCGACCGGTTCATTTCGCGCTACATCTTCGCCAACTCGGCCATCCCCACCGCCGCGCAAGTCCTGCAGGCCGCCGAGCCGTATTTTGTGAACGAGGACATGCACAACCTCGGGCCCTACTATGTGCCGACGCTGCGCGCGTGGGAGGCGGGGTTCATGCGCTCGCGGGAGGAATTTCGCCAACGCTATGGCGAGGAGTTCGTGAGAATGTGGAGGCTTTATCTCCTGAGCTGCTCGGGTGCTTTCCGCGCGAGGAGCCTGCAAGTTTTTCAATTCCTCTTCTCCGCAGGCGGCATCGAAACCGCGCGCCCGCTGCGCATTTCCTGACCCGGGCGTTTGTCTTGCCCGATTGAAACCAATCCACATATTGAAATCGCTTATGAACACCGAGTCATCACCGCCCACCGAACATGCCGTCCCCTCCACCGTTCGCAGTTGGGTGGAGGAGATCGCCTCCCTCACCGAACCCGATGCCATCCATTGGTGCGACGGTTCCGAGACCGAGGATCTCGCCATGCGCGAGGCGATCGTCGCCTCGGGTGCGGGCCTTTGGTTGAACGCGGAGAAGCGGCCGAATTCCCTGCTCGTGCGCAGCGACCTGCGGGATGTCGCCCGCGTGGAGGAGCGCACCTTCATTTGCTCGCGCTCGAAGAAAGACGCCGGCCCCACCAACAACTGGGAGGCGCCGGCGCAGATGAAAGCGCGCCTGAACGGCCTTTTCGCAGGCTGCATGCGTGGCCGCACTCTTTATGTCATCCCCTTCAGCATGGGCCCGGTTGGCTCCCCTATCGCGCAATACGGCATCGAGATTTCCGACAGCCCGTATGTGGTGGCCAACATGCGGATCATGACCCGCCTGAGCCCGGCGGTGTATGGCGAAATCGAAAAGTCCGGCATCTTTGTGAAGTGCCTGCACTCGGTGGGATGTCCCCTCGCCCCCGGTGCAAAAGATGTCACTTGGCCGTGCAATCCGGAGAATACCTACATCACCCACTTCCCCGAGGAGCGGCTCATCATGAGCTTCGGGTCCGGCTACGGCGGCAACGCCCTGCTGGGCAAAAAATGCTTCGCCCTCCGCATCGCCTCCGCCATGGCGCGCGACGAGGGTTGGATGGCTGAACACATGCTCGTTCTCGGCGTGAAATCCCCCGATGGTGAAAAGACCTATGTCACCGCCGCCTTCCCGAGCGCTTGTGGAAAGACAAACTTCGCCATGATGGTTCCCCCACCCGACATGCGCGAGGAAGGCTGGGAGATCAGCTGTGTGGGCGACGACATCGCCTGGATCAAGCCCGGTCTCGACGGATACCTCCGCGCCATCAACCCCGAGGCGGGATTTTTCGGTGTCGCACCGGGCACCTCGTATTCGAGCAATCCGATGGCGATGGATTCGATAACCCGCGACACCATTTTCACCAATGTCGCCCTCACCGATGACGGCGATGTGTGGTGGGAGGGAATGACAAAGGAGGCGCCCGCACACCTCATCGATTGGCTCGGCCGCGACTGGACGCCGGGGCAAACGGACGCCCAAGGCAAGCCGGTCCTGAGCAGCCACCCGAACAGCCGTTTCACCGCCCCCGCGAAGAACTGCCCGCTCATCGACAGCGATTGGGAAAACCCCGCCGGCGTGCCTGTGAGCGCGATGATTTTCGGTGGGCGCCGCTCCACCACGATGCCGCTGATTTTCCAGGCCTTCAACTGGGTCCACGGCGTGTATCTCGGAGCCACCATGGGCTCGGAAACCACAGCCGCCGCCGCCGGAGCGGTGGGACAAGTGCGCCGCGACCCCATGGCGATGCTGCCCTTCTGCGGCTACAACATGGGCGACTACTTCACCCACTGGCTCGAGATGCGCAAACACATCAAATATGTGCCCCGCATTTTTCATGTGAATTGGTTCCGCAAAGACTCCGCTGGCAAATTCCTCTGGCCCGGATTCGGCGAAAACACACGCATCCTGCGTTGGATGGTCGAACGCTGCCGTGGCGGCGCCCACGCGCTCGAAACCGCGATCGGCTGGCTTCCCGACTACTCCGACATCGACATGAACGGCCTCGAAAACACCGTGACCCCGGAGGTTTTTGCCGAAGCTCAAAAAATCGACACAACAGAGTGGCACCGCGAACTGCTGCTCCAGGACGAGCTCTTCATCAAACTCTACAGCGAACTGCCAAAAGAAATCATCTTCCAACGCGAACTCCTCATGGCGCGCATTTAAAAAAATCCTCTTGATCCCGATGGGGAGCAACTTCTCAAGATGGCTTATCGTTGTAGCCGCTCTGCTTCACCCAACTCAAAGGACCAATCGACCGCCATTTCCGCAGCCACGAATTTCGTGAAGGGAATGATGTTGCGGGCGACTGAAGCTTCTTCGAGGGCATCCATGTAGGCTTGCCTGCGTGTGACACGAAGAATCGTCCATGGATACCCACCAGAGGCCAGCATGGCATTCATGAGGAATCTGCCGATACGACCAGCGGTATCCAAGGCTATGGCCAATCTGGCGTGGGTATTCATTTATTATTGAATGCACAATGAATCTTTTTATTAAATTCGCGTTTCATACTTTCTGGCAGCTTCTTGAAACCTGGGCCAGATAGATCATGTCCTCGTCCGAAACCCATACAAGACGGGTCTCGATCTTGAAAACACGGCATCGCGTCCCTTCGTCCATTCCGAGGATTTGGAACTTTGTGGCTAAGTCATTCTGAGGCCAACTGCGCTGATGACGGAGATGCCGAACTTTGGGACCAATGAGATTCAGGTTTTTCACCCGGGGTGAAACAGCCTCATCCGTCTTACCTCTCACTTCCTCCTTGATACAAACATCAGCGCTGACTCTTGGGATGCGGGATGGATGAATGGCTCTTGGAGGCACACAGTTGTCGTTCAGGTCGTCATTCGCCGTCGAGACCTAACCAACGGCGGCATCCCCAAAAGCGTGGCAATCCATCACGACGAAAATTATTTTTTTGAGGACGGGGCGCGCTGCCGCGCGAACTGTAGCGGCTGTCTGTGACTGCCGAGGCAGGGTGGAATTCTTTCCAACCACCGATGGACTCTGATTCACACTGATGGGGAACGCCGCTACGCGGCTGAAATTTGGGACGACACAGAGGTCGTCCCTCCAAGTCGTGTCACGGCTTGCCCCACGGCGCTC
>JBJTGE010000138.1:0-5479 GCA_046093785.1 Spartobacteria bacterium | reverse complement strand
GAGAGTTTCACCCGCGCTTCGAGCGCGCTGCCGATCTCGCCGGCCTTTTGAGGTTTTTCCACGGCTTGGGAAATGCGGCTGCGGATTTGCAGAAGCTGCTCCATCGTTCCAACGGCGTCGGGATTGCTCCAACGGGCATCGGGTTTTGGGAAATCCTGCAAGTGGACGGATGTGCCGGGCTGGAAGTAGCCCCAGGCTTCTTCGGCGGTGAAAGCGATGATGGGTGCCAGCAGGCGGGTGAGCGCATCCAGCACGCTGTGCATGGCGAACTGCGTCGCGCGGCGGCGTGGGGAAGCCACGGTATCGCAGTAGAGCCGGTCCTTTGTGATATCCACATACAGACTGCTCAAATCGACGGCGCAAAATTGATTGATGGTGTGGTAAACGCGGTGGAACTCGAGTTTGTCGTAGGCATCGAGGCATGTGGCCACGACCTCTTGGAGGCGAGCGAGAATCCACCGGTCGACGAAGGTGAGGGATTCCGGCGCGGGGGGATGTGCCGCGTCGTAGTCGTGGAGATTCGCCAGAAGGATGCGCAGCGTGTTGCGAACGCGTCGGTAGGAATCCGAGAGACGCGTGAAGATTTCCTCGGAGAAAGGGACATCGTCGGTGAAGTTCACGCTGCTGACCCAGAGGCGCAGGAGGTCGGCTCCGTATTTGTTCACATAATGGTCGGCGTCCGTGGGCTTCTGATACCCCCCGGCGGCGGACTTCGAGATTTTCTTGCGCGTGTCGACATCCATCACAAATCCATGCGTGAGCACGGCGCGGTAGGGGGCGCAGTCATTCAGGGCGACGGATGTCATGAGCGAACTCTGGAACCAGCCACGGTGCTGGTCGGTGGCTTCGAGGTAGAGATCGGCAGGGAAGCCGAGTTCGGGGCGCTGGCGCATGACGGTTTCGTGGCTGAGGCCGGAGTCCATCCACACATCAAGGGTGTCATTGCGTCGGGTCGTGCCTGCGGGCAGACCGACAAGATTGGCCCATGCGGCGTCGTCCATTTCGAACCAGGAATTCGTGCCTTTTTCGGAGAAAATATCCGCCACTTTGCAAATCACAGCGGGATCAAGGATCGGCTGGCCTTTGGCATCGTAGAAAACCGGCAGAGGCACGCCCCATGTGCGTTGGCGGGAAATGCACCAGTCGGGGCGGGACTCCACGGTGCCGCGAATGCGGTTGCGGCCCCAGTGGGGGAGCCATGTCGTGGCATCGACTTCTTCGAGTGCCTTGGCGCGGATGTTTTCGATACGGATGAAGAACTGCTCGACGGCGCGGAAGATGACGGGCGTTTTGGAGCGCCAACAGTGCGGGTAGGAATGCTGGTGGGCCCCCTGTCCAGCGAGGGCTCCTTTTTGTTTGAGAAGCTCGATGATGCCGGCATTCGCCTCGAAAACATTTTTGCCGACAAATTCGGGCAAGCCGCACTCCTCGGTGTAGCACCCGTAGTCATCGACGGGTGAGAGCAGCGCGAGCCCGCGCTCCATGCCGAGATGGTAGTCGTCCTCGCCATGGCCTGGCGCGATATGAACGCAGCCAGTGCCGGTATCCAGCGTCACAAAGGCTGCGGTATAAATCGTGGCAGTGCGCGGCAGGAAGGGATGACTGGCCTCAAGGCCCTCCAATTCCGAGCCGGGGATTGTTTTTTCGACGGAAAGTTTTTCCGCTCCGGTGGAGGCGCAGAACGAATCCAGAAGCGCTTCGGCGAGAACGATGGTTTTTTCAGCGCCATCGAGGCGAACGCGCACCACGGCGTATTGGTGACCGGCGTTGACGGCGATGGCGAGGTTCGCTGGAAGCGTCCACGGGGTGGTCGTCCAGATCACAACGGAAGCCTTGCCGGCAAACTCACCGCTCACGAGCGGGAAGAGAACATAAACGGCGGGGGAGGTTTTATCCTGATACTCGACTTCGGCCTCGGCGAGCGCCGTCTGGGCACCTGTGCTCCAGAGAACGGGTTTCTTTTTGCGATAGACGAGGCCTTTTTCCACGAAGCGGGCGAACGAGCGGATCATGCCGGCTTCGTAGGTGGGATCGAGTGTGAGGTAGGGATGCTCCCAATCTCCGAGGACGCCGAGACGGCGGAATTGGCGGCGTTGGATGTCGATGAATTTGCGGGCGTATTCCTCCGAGCGGCGGCGCACCTCGGCAGGGGTCAGACCGGCGGAGGATTTGACCACGCGGAACTCGATCGGAAGGCCGTGGCAATCCCAACCGGGAACGAAGGGGGCGCGAAAACCTGCCATGGTTTTGGATTTGACCACGAAGTCCTTGAGAATCTTGTTGAGGGCGGTTCCCATGTGGACATCGCCGTTCGCGAAGGGAGGTCCATCGTGCAGAAGGTAGAGAGGGGCACCCTTGCGGCGTTCTTGGATTTTTTCGTAAAGCCCCTCCCCTTCCCATTTGGACAGCGTTTCAGGTTCACGCTGGGCCAGGCCGGCCTTCATGGGAAAATCGGTTTTCGGAAGATTGATCGTGTTTTTGTATCCGCTCATGAGAGGCGGAAACGATTATCAGTCGGAGGTGAACGGGTCAACGCCGCCCAGCGCAGAGAGGCGCGCGATCAGGGCGTGGGTGCCTACTTTTTTGCCAAATCGCCAAGGGCCAGCGTGGCGGGAAATCCCTCGGGAAGACGGACGGGTTTTCCGGCGGGCATCTGAACGAGTGCCAAGGCTTGGCGGCATTTGACGAGGAGGGCGGAATCCGAGGGACGGATGACTTCGAACTCCACCCAGAAACGGACACCGCTCCACTCGACGACGCGACCCTCGATGCGTAGGACATCACCAAGTTTCGCCGGGCGTTTGTAGTCGATCTCGGTGCGACTCACGACGGCATGGATGCCGGTGCGCTCGATCTCCGCGAAGTCCATTCCCATTTGGATCGCGAGCAGGGTGCGGGCGGTTTCGATGAAGCGCAGATAGACAATATTGTGCACGACACCGCCTGCGTCGGTGTCGAAATACATGACGCGCACTTCGGTGGAGATGCGACAATTCTCAGGAATGGATTGTTCCATGGAGACGAGGGAGCCGGTTTATTTTATCTCCGAGATGCGTTGCTGGAGATTCGCGTCTGGCATGATGGCGAGAGCGTCTTGGAATTTGGCAACAGCCAGTTTTTTGTCCGTTCCGGCAAGGAGGCTGTTCCCCTCGTCCACGAGGGCGGAAAACTTGGCGATCTGGGCATTCGAGAAGGTTTTGATGGTGGCAAGAGCGGCTGTTGTTTTCGAACCGATCTGGCGTGCTGGTGCGCTGAGTGCGTTGACGCCTTCGATAACAGCCCTGTAGTCGCGCTCAGAGAGACGCGCTTGAAGCGCGGCGAGCGCATTCTTGATCGCGACGCAGGCATCGAATGTGGAGGAGGGAAGCCAGATTCCCGCAGGAGGAGCTCCCGCATGAAACACGGCAATCTTTGAAGTCAAAGCCTCAATCTGCGCAACTGTATCGGCAGCCAAAGTTGGCAGTGAACCTTTGGAAAGAGACTCCTCATCCCATAGACTCTCAAAGGTCTGTTTCAGGGCATCGATATCCTTGGTGAGTGCTGCCGCGACATCAGCCTGGCGCAGCACGCTGGTCGTGCGCGGACTCGGGTCAGAGAGGGCCTTGAGTTGATCAAGTAGGAGGGCGGCGGCACTGGGCGACAGCGGGGACTGAAGTTTCGCCAAAATCGCATCCTGTTCTTCACGGGAAACGAGCTTTGCGCACTCAAGCCTCATGGCATCAAGGCGGGCCTTGAGGGCGGCATCCGCAGCTGCGAATTCTGTGAGCTTCGCAAAATCGGCGTTGGCATCGAGGTCGAAGTCCTTCTTGATTTTCGCATCGGTCATAGCGCGGCGGAGGCGCAGTTCGATTTTCGCGATTTCCGATTGACGATTTTTTTCGCGGGTCTCCCATTTGTTGGTGCCAGTCATGACCTCACCCGCATCATACCGGGCGGCGGCGGCCTGCAGTGGTTTCAGAAAGTCCCCAAGAGCGGTCGCGGCGGAAGGCACGGCCGCGATGGCTGTCGTCATTTCATCGATGCTTTTTTGGAGTTCCCTGCGCTGCGAATCATCGACGAGTTCGGTCGGCATTTTCGGATTGAGAATGAGCTTCACGACACGGGCGGAAGGAATCTGGGTGTCTTTGCCACTGGGCAAGCGAAGCACGAAATAGCCGGCACCGGCCGAGCCTCTGGCTGTGCGGTCGGTGAAGGCGGTGAACTTCACCACCTCGGATTCCGCAGGTTTTGACCAAGGTTGAGGTTTTACCAAGGCGATTCCAGAAGTTTGAACAACGGTGTTTCCATCCCGTTCCTGCGCGCGGACGGTTACAAACGGAATAACGGCGCAGATGAGGACAAGGCGTAAAAAGTGAGGCATACTCGCAATGTGGCACTTTCAGTCAGAAAAGGGCAAGCTTTCGGGCATTTCAAAAACGCAGCCCTTCAATAGCGCAGCGAATATCCGCCTCCGTGACCGCATCGGATACGAACGCATCGCCCAAGCGACGCAGGAGAACAAAACGAATTCCGCCGGCAGCGAATTTTTTATCCTTCTTCAGCGCTGAAAAAATCGCTTCGGTTTCAATCGAGGCGTCGAGTTTCGATGGAAGTCTGTAGGCATCCAGGGCTGCGCAAACCCTTGCCGCTTCTTGTTCAGGAAGTCCGGATTTCTCCACCGAAAGTCGGCAGGCGGCGCGAAGCCCGAGGCTGATCGCTTCGCCGTGGAGGAACTTGCCATAACCGGCTGCGGCCTCGATGCCGTGGCCAATCGTGTGTCCAAAGTTCAGCAAGGCACGAAGACCCTTCGTTTCCAATTCATCCTCTGCGACGATGGCAGCTTTGATGGCAACATTTCGCGCGATGAGGGCCGGGAGATCGTCGAGAGCATCCAGCATGGAGGGATCACGAATGGCAGCGTGTTTGATTACCTCGGCGAACCCTTCATTGAATTCGCGCTCTGGCAGACTGCGGAGCGTGTCGGTATCAGCAATCACAAGCCTTGGCTGATGAAAGGACCCGATGAGATTTTTGCCTCCGGCGGCATTGACGCCTGTTTTCCCCCCAACCGAGCTATCCACCTGCGAAACGATGGTGGTGGGAATTTGAATGTAGGGAATGCCCCGGTAATAGACCGCAGCCGCAAAACCTGCCAAATCCCCGACCACTCCGCCTCCCAGCGCCACGAGGAGTGACGAGCGATCCAGTCCGGATTCGATCATGGCGTCGCAGATGAATCCAACCTGTGCGAGCGACTTCGAAGACTCGCCGGCGGGAACCGTGACGCGCAGGGGATCGAATCCAGCTTTTGAAAGTGAATCCTCCACCGCCCCGGCGTAGAGAGGACCAACATTCGAATCGGTCACCACCACACAACGCCCGGACTTTGAAATGCGGGAAATCAACTCCCCGCAGGAAGAAATCGCCCCGGCACCGATGAGGACATTGTAGGGCGCGCGGGACAGGCCCACGCCGACTTCGAGGAGGCCGCTCATGAGGC
>JBJTGE010000137.1:0-2315 GCA_046093785.1 Spartobacteria bacterium | reverse complement strand
CATTTCACGAATATGTTTCAGCGGCCTGTTTGCGGGGTATCCTGGTCTTCCCGCCCTCTCGTAGTCGCCGCGTTCCGCCCCCTTGAGTGAGACGAAATCATCCCCGTCGATCCAGTCCTGAAGGCTGTCGATGGCTGCCTCGGCTTCAGCCAAATTCGCGCCCCAATCTGCGAAGAGACGATTGAAAATCGCACGGTTGCCGGATTGGATCCAAAAGTTGGGGTTCATCCGCGCCGACTCGTTGGTGATTTTGACTTCGTATCCCTCGGTGTTTTTGTTGCCCTTCCGGAGGAGCGGATTTCCGTTTTCGACGACAGGGTTCAATCCCAGTGCGATGCCGCTCAGCGCCATTTGACGCGCTACGAACTTTCTTTCCGCGAGGGACTCGCTATCGATCCACCCGCGCACCAGTCCGCCAGTCAAAACCACGAGCCCGGCCAGAAATGCGATGCACCAGAGCACCATCGGCAACGCGATGGCTCGAATGTGGGAGTGGCCTGTCATGGTGGATTGGGATTGGTTTCTTTCTTGGCGGCATCCACCGGCGGGGCTTGTGGCGGCGCGAGCGGGGGAATCCAAAATTGCACATCGACCGGAGCCCCGCCCATCGGATCATAAGAGAATTGCAGACGAACCAACTGGGGTCTTCCCCCACCTTGTGGCCATTCTTCAACCCACTCGTTTCCGTTGAAAAAAAACCACTTCACGCGGCTCACCTTTGGCAGAAGGGGCGTCCAGTCGCCCTTTGCGACAAGGCGCTCCATGGTCGCAGTGTCGATTTCCGCCGGAACGCGCAGGATGGAAAATGTCCTCGAACCATCCGATCTTGGCCTGGCGGCGAGGATCAGCGATCCACCGCCGAGGCTTGGAACGCCAAATGTTCCCGAAGTTTCTGCGAAGACCAATTCCGGCACGGGAGAGCCAGAGGAGGATTGGCTCATTCGCAGAGAGAGGCTGGCATCCGCCGGGAGATTAAGAAACGCATCGCGGGTGATTCTTAAAAAAGCTTCCAACCTTCGCGCGGAGGATTGCTCTGTCATGACGGATTTGGATGTTTCCAACGCCGCCATGGAAATGGAATACACCGCTCCACTCAAAAGCCCCAGAATCATCAGGGCCATGATGACTTCAAAGAGCGTGAATCCCGCCCGTCTTATTACGGGAACTTTCCTCATGGGCGGTAAACCAGAATCTCAGCTATTTCTTTGATGCCGCCACGCGATGGCTCCGCTGTGACTTTGAGCCTCCACATGCCGGGTAGAATCGAATTGTTAGTGTCGCGGATTTCCGCTTGTTCGAAGGTTTCCACAACATGAATGCCGTTGTTCGTGCGACCCTCGATTTCGCGGCGACCATCGAGCGGGGGATTGGCCATGGCGGAGGCAAGACGCGATTCAATCATCGTCCGGGCCAACATTCGGGAGCGGGCGTTCAGTGCGGCATCCACCGCCGATTGAAGCGCCAAAGCCAACCCCGTTACCGCCACCGCAAAGACCCCGAGCGCGATCAAGACTTCGAAGAGAGTGAAGGCTTTAATTTTCATCCGATAGGATCAAGGCGGTGAGGGGATCGAATTTCAAAACAATCGACTCATCCTTGCCGACGAGGCGCAACTCAAGAGGATCACAGATGCCTGCTCCGTTGAATCCCCAGAATTCCACTTTCTGTGGCTTGCGAAACCGGTTTTCCGTGAAACGCCGCACCTCCAGTTTCCAACCTTTAGGCAATTTGCAGGACGGTGAGCCGCTCTCGGATTGCAGCCCGGATTCCAACAGTCGAATCTGGCGAGCCTCGCCGGTTTCAACAGCCTTGGAATGCGCTACCTGAACGGATTTTTCTATCTCTTGGACAATTGCTTCCGAAGGGGAGGGGCGCCAGGAACTGGTAATCAGTGGAACCGTTACTCCCAGAAGGACGGCGATGATTCCGAGAGCGAGGAGGACTTCAAAAAGTGTGTATGCCGAGCAGGCAGTGAATCCCCGGACAGAGAGCCTATTTGTTTTTCCCGGCGTCATCATCGCTCTCCTTGCCGTCGGGTCCGAGCGAGTAAATTTCAAAAGCCGCACCGCCCTTGCCGGGGTTGCGATAGACATACTCATTGCCCCAAGGATCGACTGGGACTGTTTTCATGAGTTGTTTCCACCTGCGGGGGCGCGGTTCCGTGGTGGGTTGGCTGACCAGTGCCTTGAGCCCTTGCTCAGTGGAGGGCATGCGGTAATTCAGCATCTCGTAGGTGCGGAGCTGCATGGATATGGCTTCGATATCGCTGTCCACGCGCTGCTCTTTGGCCACATCGATATTTCCCACCAACATAT
>JBJTGE010000136.1:0-17958 GCA_046093785.1 Spartobacteria bacterium | reverse complement strand
GCCTCGCGGCGTTGAAAAACCCAATCACCATAGCGGGCGGCGGACTCGCCGGCCTGTCGCTGGGCATCGCCCTGCAATTCCGGGGCGTCGCGGTGACTTTGCATGAGGCATCGGTCTATCCGAGACACCGCGTGTGCGGGGACTTCATCAGCGGCGTGAGCGAAGAGACGCTTTCCACGCTTGGTGTCTCGGAATGCCTCGCTGATGCGACCAAGCTGGAGAGCGCAACTTGGTACGACTCCAGGGGACGATTGGCGGAAATGAAGGTCCCAGGCCGTGGCATTTCGCGATGGAAACTCGACGAGTGCCTGCAAAAGAAATTCGTCTCACTTGGGGGTAAACTCGTCACGCACTCGCGCATCGCAGCGGCTCCGGGGGTTGTCTGGGCGGCGGGAAGGCCTAGACAACCCTCCAGTTGGCTGGGCTTGAAGTGCCATGCGCGCAACCTGGCGCTAACGCATGATCTGGAGATGTTCACCTCGCCGGGCGGATATGTGGGTTTGGCAAAAATCGAGGATGGCAAAGTGAATATTTGCGGGCTGTTCAAATCCCGCGGCGATCGGAGCGCGAAGGGCACCGGGCTTTTGCTGGCCATGCTGCGGGAGTGCTCGCTGCGTGACCTCGCAGAGCGTTTGGAAGCGGCTGACTTGGATGAATCGAGCTTCTGCGGTGTCGCGGGATTTCAGACCGGCTGGCAGGCGGGGCCGGAATTCCGCATTGGCGACGCAGCGGGCATGATTCCGCCATTCACTGGAAATGGAATGAGCATGGCCTTCGAGTCCGCCGCGTGCGCGCTCCAACCGGCGATGGACTACGCCACAGGCTCGAAATCGTGGCTGGAAGCGGCATCGGCGTCCACCGCTGCTCAAGAAAGCCGTTTCAAACACCGCATGGCGGCGGCAGGCATCCTGCACCACTGCCTCACAAACCCGATGGCTCTACGAATCACATGCAGCCTCGCCCGAAGACGGATGCTGCCCTTTCAAACCCTCCTCCCACTCGTTCGCTGATGTATCTGCAATCCCTCGCCACCGCCTTTCCACCGCACGCGTTCACGCAGGCGGAATGCTTGGAAACGCTCGAGGCCTCGGGAGCGATGGATGGCTTGCGCGGGCGCTCGAGGGAACTTCTCCACAAGGTTCTCACCGGAAATTCAGGCATCGAAACACGCCGGTTTTGCGAAGCGGATCTGCGAAAGACATTCGGCTTCGATGCCGGCGAGTTGCATCGGCATTTTGAATACCATGCACCCCGACTCGCCTCGGAGGCGCTCCTGAACGCCTGCGATGCGGCTTCGCTCAAGCCTTCGGGCATCGATGCTCTGCTGGTCTGCACTTGCACGGGATACCTTTGCCCGGGCCTGAGCAGTTACATTTCCGAAATTCTCGGTCTTCGCCCCAGTGCCTTTCTTCAGGACCTGCTCGGCCTCGGCTGCGGCGCGGCGTTGCCACTTCTGGAATCCGCGCGAGGTCTTCTTGCTGCGAATCCGCAAGCGACCGTGGCCACAATAGCCGTAGAAATTTCCTCAGCCGCTTTTTTCCTGAATGAGGAGCCCGGTGTGCTCATCAGCCTCTGCCTGTTCGGTGACGGGGCAGCGGCTGCGATCTGGAAGGGCGAAAACCAAGGCGAGCAACTCCGTTTTCAAAATTTCCGAACCATCCACAAGCCCGAGCACCGCGAAAAAATCCGGTTCGTGAATGCAGGGGGGCGCCTGAAAAACCAACTCCACCGCGCTGTCCCAACTCTTGCAGCCGAGGCTGTGGCCGGGCTTTTTGAAATGCGTTCGTGCACGCCGGATCAGCTCATTGCCCACACGGGCGGACGGGATGTGATTGAGGCAATCGAAGGCGCCATTCCCTCGCACAGGCTTGAAGCAACGCGGGAGGTGCTTCGCCAGTATGGAAACATCAGCAGCCCGAGCGTCCTTGCCGCTCTGGAGCATTCGCTCGATTGCAATTCCTCAAGCAACAATCTCTGGCTTACAGCGTTCGGCGCGGGATTTGCCGCCCACTGCGGCGAGCTTCAGAGGGTCTGAATTTTTCAGCGCATCATCGGCACGCCGTCGCGCAGGAGTTGCTCGACGAAGCCGGTGTGGTATTTGCCCTGCCGGAAGGACTCGTTGTGCATGATCGCCTGCTGGAAGGGAATCGTGGTTTTGATTCCGGTGATCATGTATTCGTTGAGGGCCCTCGACATGCGCTTGATGCAGGCACTGCGACTGGACGCTGTGGCGATGACCTTAGCGATCATCGAATCGTAATTCGGCGGGATCGGATAGCCGGCATAGGCGTGGGAGTCGATACGAACACCGCGACCACCGGGCGCATAGTAGAGACCGATATTGCCGGGGCAGGGTTGGAAATTTTTTTCAGGATCCTCGGCGTTGATGCGGCACTCGATCGCATGACCGCGTGGCTGGGCCTCGATGACATAGCTGCTGAGGTGCTCGCCCGCCGCCACTTGGATTTGCTGCTTCACGAGATCGCATCCGTAAACCTCCTCGGTGATCGGGTGCTCGACCTGGATGCGGGTGTTCATTTCCATGAAGTAGAAATTCCCGTCATCGTCCACGAGATACTCGATGGTTCCGGCATTCGTGTAGCCCACGCTTTGGCAGAGGCTGATCGATGCCTCGCCCATCTTCTTGCGAAGCTCGGGGGACATGAGCGGCGAAGGACATTCCTCGACGATTTTTTGGTTGCGGCGCTGCAGCGAGCAATCGCGCTCACCGAGGTGAACGACCCGTCCGTGCTCGTCACCAAAGACCTGAAACTCGATATGGTGGGGATTGACGATGAACTTCTCAATATAGACCGCGCCATTTCCAAAGGCCTTCTCGGCCTCCATGCGGGCGGCGTGATAGCCCTGCACCAGGCTGCCTTCGTTGCTGGCGATGCGCATGCCACGACCACCACCGCCGGCGACGGCTTTGATCATCACAGGAAATCCAATTTTACGGGCGACACGGAGCGCCTCGGCCTCAGTGTCGATCGTGCCATCACTGCCGGGAGAAATCGGCACACCGGCCTTGCGGGCGCAATCGCGGGCGGAATTTTTGTCCCCCATGAGACGGATGGCCTGCGGTGTGGGGCCGATGAACTTGATATTGCAACTGGCGCAGACCTCGGCGAAATGCGCGTTCTCCGCCAAAAATCCATAGCCGGGATGAATCGCATCGGCATCGCAAATCTCGGCCGCGCTGATGATGCGGTCGATCTTGAGGTAGCTCTCGGAACTCACTGCCGGCCCAATACAAATGGCCTCGTCGGCGAGCTGCACATGCAGGCTGTCGATGTCGGGCTCCGAGTAGATGGCCACGGACTGAACACCGAGTTCTTTGCAGGCACGAATGATACGAAGGGCTATTTCGCCGCGGTTGGCGATCAGGATTTTTTTAAACATGGCGGGATGGCCGGGGGATTACTTGAGGCGGAAGAGCGTCTGACCAAACTGAACGGGCTTGCCATTCTCGGCGCAGACTTCGGTGACCACGCCGGAGACCTCGGCTTTGACCTCGTTCATGACCTTCATGGCTTCGATAATGCAAACGACGGTGTCCGGAGTCACCTGCTGGCCGACCGTCAGGAAAGCCGGGGATTCCGGAGAAGGCGCGGAGTAATAAGTGCCGACCATCGGCGATTTGATTTCGATGCCACCTGAAACTGGCGCGGCAGGAGTTGAAGGCGCAGCGGGGGCTTCCGATGTGATAGCCGGGAGCGCTGCCGGTTCGCTGACCGAAAAGACCGGCTGGTTGGTCACGAACTGGGCTGGACCGACGGCTCCGGCTGTCTTGAGCGTGATTTTGAATCCTTCCCGCTCCATTTTAAAAACGGCGACGCCGTTTTTCTTCATGAGGTCGATGAGTGTGCGAATTTCTTTGATGTCCACGGTAGAGGTAGGTTTTTTAATGAATCGCTATGATGTCACGCGCTTTCTCGCGCGGTCAAGACATGGAATTGCCGAGATGGGAAACGGGGACTAATCTGCCGCGATGAACTCTGTGGGCACGAGAAGAAACCTGTCGCGCTGGGAGACAGCGGCAGCGCTTCTGGCCTCGTTGCTGGCGCATCTTTTTTTTCTGCTGGCGGTGGCTTTTGTTGTTTTGAACGGCGCCCGCATCTCCAAAGAAATGGTTCCTGCGGTCGATGAACCACCGCAACTGACCATTCTGCCCATGCCGCCCGCGCCAAAGACCGCGCCGCGATTCGTCAGCACGCCGCCTCAAGAGAATCTCCAGAAAAAACCAAACAAGGACGCGGCTTTTGAATCGGACAACGACTCGATCGCCGCCAGCGAAGCCCCACCCAGCGGCCAGGAGATGATGCCATCCCTTGAGGGGCAGCAGGACCAAGCCCTCGATCTTCGCGACCAACGCTACGCGGCGGGCCAGAAGCAAACCCAGGCGGCACCCTCTACCCAAGCAGCCGAGCAGTCGCAACCCGAGGCGGAGCCCGCCCCCACCCCTCGACTGGAAACCGATCTGGCACTCATCGAAGCTCCCAAGCCAACTCCCCAGCCGACACCCACGCAAAAAACCAAGACAGCAACCCGCCCAAGCAAGAACGCGGAGTTGGGCTTCCAACCGGAAACACGTGTCACACGCCTGCGCGGCAATGTATCAAACCGTGGCAAGGCCTCTTTGGAAGCGAATGCCACGCCACTCGGGCGCTACAAAAAGCAAGTCTCCGACGCCATCGGCTCGCGCTGGTATTACTATGTGAATTCCCAAATGGGCCTGCTGAACATCGGAACCGTGGAGATTCGCTTCACTGTGACGCCAGAGGGAAAAATCAAATCCCCCTTGGTGCTCTCGAACACCTCGAACGAAAGTTTCGCGTCCGTGAGCCTGGCCTCGGTGGTGCAGGCGGAAGTCCCTCCCATGCCACCCGAGGTCGCCAAGCTGATCGAAAACGGTCGCCTCGAAATCGACTTCTCGTTTACGATCCTCGGCAACTGATGACATCCCACACGACGCTTTCGGCGATTGCCGATTTTTTCGAAAAAGGCGGCCCCTTCATGGTGCTGCTGGTTTTACTTTCGATCACAACCCTGACTGCGATTTTCCTGCGCGCTTGGAGGCTCCGCGAGAGCGCCATCATTCCAAGAGCAGTGGCCGAAGCGGTGGAGAATCTTCGCCCCGGACACACCCTCCAGTCCCTACAAGAGGAAATGGAGCGGCATCCCTCGGCCATCTCGCTCGTTCTTTCGACACTCATCTCGCACCTGAGCTGGTCGAAATCCGAGAATCTCGAAGCCGTCCAGACCTGCGCGCGTCATGAGATCGCCCGCATGGAAAAAGGCCTCGTCATTCTCGAAATCGCCACCGGCACCGGTCCGCTTCTGGGCTTGCTGGGAACGCTCTCCGGTCTGGTAGGCATTTTCGCCACCTTGGGAAACAACGGCGATCCCGTGCTGGTTGCGCGTGGCATTTCCGAAGCGCTGAATACTACCATCGCTGGTCTCGGCGTCGCTGTTCCAAGCCTGATCGCGCATAGTTATTTTCAACGCCGGATCGAAATGCTGGCCGTCGAGATGGAATCCATCGCTGCCAGCCTGCTCGCGAAGCTTTACCAACCTCAATAGCCGCCCGAGCGAAATGCAGTTCTACACCCGAAAACGCCGCAGCCCGTTCATCAATATCGTTTCACTCATCGATATCTTGGCCATCCTGCTGATTTTTTTCATCGTCACCACGAACTTCCGAAAACCCCAACCCCAGCTGCAGATCAACCTGCCCGATTCGAAATCCGCCGAAACCGCCGCCGCCGCGCAAAAAGAACCCGCCGTGCTGCGAGTGAAGTCGGATCAGGAAATCACGCTGGATGAAAAACCCGTCACCCTCGAAAACCTCACAGCCGCTCTGCAAAAAATCCGCGAGACCCAACCCAGTCGCGGCATTGCCATGCAAGCCGACCGCGAGGCTCCCTTCGGAACCGTCGTAAAAATCCTCGACTCCCTCAAAGCCGCCGGACTTCGCGATGTGCCGGCCTTCACACAACCCGATTCCGCAAAATGATTCTTGAGATCACCACTTTTGACCACCCCGCCCTCCGCACACCAGGAACCCGTATCGAGCAGATTGACGACTCCATCCGCCAACTCGCGACCGACATGATCGAGACCATGAAAGAAGCCGAGGGGTTGGGACTCGCCGCCCAGCAAGTCGGCATGCCGCTGCAAATGTTCGTCCTCGATGTGCCCCAAATCAAAAAACGCCCCAGCGCCATGCGCATCCGAGGCAAGCGCGCCGATTTCGAATCCCTCATGCCCATGGTGCTCCTGAACGCCGAGGTGGAGACCTTCGGTAGAATCCACACCGAGAGCGAGGGCTGCCTGAGTTTTCCCGAACTCTCGGCCAATGTCTCACGCCAACTCTCGGTGCGCGTCAAAGCCATTGGCATCGATGGATCCCCCATCGAATTCGAAGCGGACGGCCTCCTCGCCCGCGCCGTTCAGCACGAACTCGACCACACCCAAGGCATCCTCTACATCGACCGCGCCGTTCCCGAAGACCGCATGGATTTTTCAGACGAAATCCAGCGCCTGATCCGGCCGGTTGCTTAAACCTTCGACACCAACTCCGCCGCGAGTCGAATCGCCTGCCGCATGCTGTCAGGCCTCGCAATCCCACGACCCGCGATATCAAAAGCCGTGCCGTGATCGGGGCTAGTGCGAATAAATGGCAAGCCCAGTGTGACATTCACACCCTCGTGAAACGCATGAAGCTTGAGCGGGATCAACCCCTGGTCGTGATACATGCAGAGCACGCCATCGAAGTCACCCTCCACCGCCCTGTGAAAAAGCGTGTCCGGCGGAAGCGGCCCGGCGAAGTTCCCGAACTTCATCAACTCAGCCACCGCAGGAAAAAGGATATCAATTTCCTCGCGCCCCATATCGCCCTGCTCTCCCGCATGGGGATTCAATCCAGCCACAGCAATGGGTGGATTTTTTTTGCCTCTTCGAATCAAAAAATCCCGCAACAAGCGACCGACCCTCACGATTTCCTCAACACTCAACAACGACGCGACTCGTGCCAGCGGCACATGCGCCGTCACAAGGGCCACAGTCAGCGCTCCACCAGTCAGGCACATCGCAAAATTCTCTACTCCTGCCCGCGCCGCAAAAAACTCGGTCTGCCCCGGAAATTCAAAACCCACGCGATGCAAAGCATGCTTGCAGACCGGGCCAGTCACCACGGCATGAATCTCGCCAGCCAACAAACGCCGCGCCGACTCCTCCATCGCCTCCCAAGCCGCACGAGCCGAAGCCTCGGTCGATTCCCCCGCCGTGTGACCCTCCGCCGTCCCAATCACATCCAACGAAATTCCCTCGGGAAGCCGTATCAAATTCAAAGCCGCAGCCACGACCTCGAGACCAACCCCCGCCGGATCCCCCAGCGTCACTCCGATGCGTCTTTCGGATAAAATCATCTCAAAACATTAGCCTGCGACTCGAAACTTGAAATCCACAAAACAAGGGCACAAAAAAACCGCGCCGTTCATCGCCCAGCGCGGTTTTTCAAAAATCTGCCCCCTTCCTTACCGAAGCAACTCTTCATAGAGAGCCTTCATCTGCGCCGCCACCTTAGGCCAGGTGAACCGTTCCTCCACCAACCTCCGACCCCTCATTCCCATACTGCCACGCTGCGCCTCCGACATCTCCAAGAGCGCCCTCAAGCCATGCTGAAAACCCTGAAAACTCCCCTCCCCACTCCGAATTTCCAACGCCGCGTCGCTGGCGAACCCCTCCGGCAAATTGCACTCCGGCGTCATCACCACAGGCAGCCCATACGACCAAGCCTCCAACACCGACATCGGCAACCCCTCACTAAAACTCGGCAAAATAAACGCCTCCGCACTCCGCAGAAGCGCCTCCTTCTCCTCCCCAAAAGCAGGGCCGAAGAAAAGAATTTCGGCCGAGTCGAGAGGCGAGGGACGAGCGTCGAGAGCCTTCGCGCCATCAGCAATCCGCAATCCAAGATCAGCGCAAAGCGCCTTCAACTCGCTTTCGTGCCCCCCCTGATCCCATCCAGCAATCACGAACTGCCACTCCGAAAACCTCGCCTCACCCACTTCCCTCTTCAGGCCAGCCCAAGCCCGCAGCGCGCCCACGAGCCCCTTCTTCGGATGAATCCGCCCCAAAAACAAAAGCCTCTTTCTCCCCTCCGTGCTCTCCGTGTCCTCCGTGGTTAATTTTTCCGGCAATTCCACCCCATTCGGCACCACCTCGATTCGCTGCCGCAAACCGTAAGCCCGAATCGCATCCGCCTCCGCTGCGCACAGCGCTCGAAAGCATGTGGCCCGTTGCAATTGCTCATCTTTAAAAAACCAAGCCGCCACCCGCTTTTTCCACCGCGAGTTGTTCAATGCCCAAGCATCCAGCGAACCATGCGGAGCTGCCACGACAGGTTTGCGTGTTTTTTTCTGCCAGTTCAAAACCGCCCACGATGGATATTTCCAAAGAGTCGCCGCATAGGCCACATCCACATCCACCTCGAGCAAGTCATCAAACCCCGGCGCATATCCGAAGCCGACAGGCGCGCGCACATCAGCAACTCTTGGGCGAATCGGAGACCATCTCGCCGAATCAACTTCCGTGAATTCATCCCTCAAACCAACCACCCGCACATCCACTCCCTGCCGCGACAATGCACATTGCAAAGCCCTCTCAGCCTCAAAAATTCCGCCATCGGCACGGGATACCGACTCCAATACGCACAGCGTCCTCATATCCCAAGCAGCTTCGCCAAACCTTCGCCAAAGGCCCGCACGGGAGCCTTGCGTTCGACCAACTCGCGAGCGGCCGCTCCCATCAGAGATCGTTGTTCCTCGGACAGGGAAAACATTTTGAAAAGACATTGCCCGATTGACTCGCTGGAACGCGGATCAAAAAAAAGCCCGGTCTTTCCCTCCACCACCAACTCCTCAGCCGCCCCCACATTTCGACTGGAGAGCACCGGCAAACCACTCGCCATTGCCTCATTGATCACAAGCCCCCACGGCTCCTCCAGCGCCGGATGCACAAACGCACCCGCTCCTGCATAGAATGAAGGCAACTCCCCGATCTGCCGAAATCCCGCAAAAACAACGCAACCGCCATCGGGGGGAGTTTTAAGTTTGTAAGAATTAAGTTTTAAGTTTTGGCCCTCCGTGCTCCCCTCGCCTTCGTGAGGGAATGCCCTGGCGATTTTCAACCCAAGCTCCGCACACCTCGCCTCAAGGTCCCCGCGCAATTCGCCGTCCCCAAGCAAAACCAACGGCCACACGCTCGTTTTTTCCACTCCCTGAATTCTCAAAACGGAATCCTGAAAATTCTTATACCCCTCCAACAAGCGCCCGAGATTTTTCCTCTCCACAAACCGATTCGACGCCAAAAAATACGGCCTCGCCGCTTTCCCCAGACCTTCTGAAAACTGGAATCTGAAATCTAAAAACTCCTGCCCGTTTTGCCTTCCCGAGTTTTTCGGCGTCGCGAAAAACTCATTTGCAACCCCATTATACCCGCAAGCGACCCGCTCCTCCGGCATCCCCAGTTGCACGAGATACCGTTGATGAGACTCCCCACCGCAGAGCGCTGCATCAAACCTCCGAACGATCCGCGACTTCACCCATTCCTTCCACCACACCCGCCGGCCATCCTCAGCCCGCGTCTCGCTCATCACAATCGCTTTCGCGTCATTTTGCTTACACCAATCCAAACAAACCCGTGCATCCACCGTCCCCCAACCCGCAATCGCCATGGCGTCCGGTTTCAATTCGTTAAGCACCCTCATCATTCCCCTCCGGATTTCAGCCGCCGATATTTCCTCAAGCACCCGATCCGCAAAAACCGTTCTCCTCTCGAATGAGTCGGCACCGGCATCCGTTCGCTCCCAAGCGTAAGTTGCATCGTTGCCAGCCGTTTCCAACGCAACTACCCGCCAACCCAATGGCACCAAAACCTCACAAGCCGAACGCAACCGCGCCAAGTGATAAGGCCCAAGCCTCGCGAAATGAATAGCTAATAGCATTACGAAAGTGAACGCGTCAAAAATCCAAAAGCCTCATTGTTCAAGTGGTATGACCTCGATTTTTTCATTCAAAACATATTTCAACTTTCCCGGGTAGATAATCTTGAATTCGTCGAGTTTTAAAATGTCCAATGCCCCAACCATGGATCGCGTCAATCGCGGAGCATCCTGATATTTCACTTCAAATTCGAGCCGGCGACCCTCCTTGAAGCATAGCAAATCAAGGGAAGGTCCATTGTGCACACCCCAAGAAAAACTCTCTCTTGGTTTTAGTTTCCTGAGAACCCCCTCCACCGCATAGCCCTCCCATGATGCCCCCATTTTGCGATGCTTACTTAAGGCATCGAAATCCGAAATCCCGAGCAGCGTGTGAAAAATTCCAGAATCCCGAAAAAAAATCCTCCAAATCAAAATAAAGCGACGACTCGCTCGGCAGAACCTGCCGCGCCAAAGTCGTCTTTCCACCCTGCCTCGGCCCAATCAACGCCACCACAGGGCTCCGCCGCAAACCCGCTTGCACCCGATCAAGATATTTGCCCCTATCGATCATAGTTGAATATTGCTATTCTTGTTTGAGAATTTCAATATTTATTTTGAACCATCGACTATCAAAAGAATATTCGCTTAATGGATAGTGGATGTGTTACAAAAGCTCCGCTTCACCACCCAAGAAATTCCCAAAACCAAATCCCCATTCGCGTTAAGCCAATTTGCAGAGGCACTTCCCTCTCCTTGCCGCCACCGCGAAATCAAAAAATTGGCATCCAGCAAAGTCCGCCGGGCGCGCCCCGTTTTCTTTCTGCCCTTTCGTGCATTTCGTGTCAATTCGTGCATTTCTTAGCTCCCCATAATTTTGTCAACGCCTTCCTCGAATAAAAACGGCATCGCACTCGCCCTCCTCGTCCTGCTCATGCTTGCCGTAATACCATTCCGTGTGCGCATTCAGCTTCAAGCGAATTTCTCCGGATCCGCTGATTTCGTCGTATCCACCTTCATATCCCACAACAACAACCATTTTTTCCAGGTCATGCTTCTGGAGTTCCTCAATGAGTTCTTTGACTTTCATAAATCCACATAGCGTCTCGAGCTTTCACACAGTTTGACTCGGCGGCCCCTCTCCGTGAGTCGATATTTTTGCAGCCTGCTATTGGGTTTATCGGGAATGCTCATCTCCACCAATCCAAGCCCCAAAGCAGGTCTCAAGTATCGCTCAAAAAAGATTTTCGATCTCTCAATCCCAACACCTCCTACAACTCCGCCCGGCTCGCTTCCGATTTCACCTCATGCAACAATTCAAGAACTTGGGGGGTGACTTGAGGGGCGACTTGAGGGGTCACAGAGACCAAAGCATCATGAAGCGCCCCGAGTCGCGTAGGCGGATCGCAACCCACCGCTCGTTAAATTCATTAAGCGCCAAGAATTAATGCCTGAATCTTCAGACATCATTCTGCCATTCATGATTCTGCCCTCGTCCCTCGTCCCTCGTCCCTCGTCCCGCCGTAGCCGCGAAGCACTGAGGCTGAACCGATTATAGGCTGGAATGATGACTCAAATGTCAGCAAGCGCTGGGTTCCAAATTTTCCGCTTTCAGCATTTCAGATTTTCAGCTTTGTCTATGCGTCTCCTTCGCCGTCACTGTCTGATTTACCAAACTCCGCAGCGTCTCCCCAATCAGCCCGGCACGGTTGTATGCAGGGATTATGACTGAAATCGTGTGTCTTTCCGACACATTTGAAACCGAATGAATCAAAGCGCGAAAGTGCGGAGAAATTCTTTAATATTCATCCATCGAATTCCTTCGTGGTCCTCCCGAAAATTTTCATCCATGCTCAAAAGCATGCGCGGGTAATTGTCGCCAATCGCCCGCAAAGGTCGAAGCTCCCTTTGCAGCGTTTTTTCATCAGCAAGCAGGTAAGCCACTTGGATATCCGTCCGCATTCCACCTTTCGAGGCAACAAAATCCACCTCATAGGCATCCCAGCGCCCCACTTCCACTTTGTGACCTGTTGCAAGCAAGTGGTTGCAAATCATTGTCTCCAGTTGGATGCCGATATCCTGTGCCCGATGCCCGAGAATCGCATTCCGCAGCCCATGGTCTGCGGCGTAGTATTTTTCATGAACCTCCAGCACCCGCTTCCCCCGCAAATCATGGCGGCTCAACCTCCCCAGCACCCTCGCGTCCACAAAAAATTCCAAATACTCCAAAATCGTATCCACACTGCAGCGAATATTCTGCGACTTCAAATAATCCGCAATTCTCTTCGCAGAAAGCGGGGAACCCGAAGTATCCAAGGCAAAATGTAGCAACTTCTGCAACAACCTCGGATTTCGAATGGCATGCCGTTGGATCACATCCTTGAGCACCACCGTATCCGCCACCGACCCGAGGTATTCAAAAACCACCTTGTCATCCGACGAAATGGCATGGATACCGGGCATTCCACCCTGCCGAAAAAACTTTCCCCATGCCACTTCACCATCCGGCAAACCCGAAAACTCCAAAAACTCCGGATATACCAGCGGATGAACGGGAATTTCAATGTGCCTCCCGCTCAATCGTGTGGAAAGCTCAGAAGAAAACACCCTGGCATTAGAACCCGTGATGTAAATGTCCACATCCCCGCGGTTGAATAGCGAGGCCACCCCTCGCTCCCACTCCTCGATATCTTGCACCTCATCCACCATCAGGACATATGGCCCGGACTTTCCTTGAAAAAATCCGCATGCAAATTCATGCAATTCCTTCCCCGTTCGAATGTGGTCCCAGTCTAAGGATTCCTTATCGACAACCAGAATCTCGACAGCCGGAAACATTCTGCGCAATGCCCCCGCATGAGACCTCAAAAGTGTGCTTTTGCCCACGCGACGCATCCCCGTCAGCACCTTGATCAAAGGCTTGAAAGCGTAAAGCTCCAGTTTCTCAGAATATTTGTTTCGATTATACACGAACAAAACCTGTAGAATTATTTTTCTTCGACTGCAACTCTATTTTAAGTTCCCTCTTGGCCCTTTCTCCTTCAGAATTTGCTCTAATTGATCCTCCATGGAGATTAAATATGTCTACAGCTAGACTCCTTTCAAGTCCTTTTTTATTTCTGCCACCGCCCCCACTCATTACCAGATACCCGTTACTCGCCACGGCGACTGCGCCGCCTCTCAGCTATCAGTCCTCCGCTATCGGCCGACAGGTCAATCAGTCCTCAGCGGCACCGCCACCAAAGCAGGCCCATTTGCGAAGCGAGAGAGCGATGTGTTTTTAGAATCCCGTGCAAGCTCGCTTGTAAAGGGATTCGAAAACGCAGCGCCAGCTTGGCTTGCGCAAGCACCGCCCTGCGCTCCTTTTTTCGTGTAAATTCGTGTATTTTCTTGGTTCCCAGTAATTTTACCATTAATGATTCTGCCATTCATGATTTTACCTATTTTTGCCCCCGTCACCAGAAAAGCCCCCCACCCAAAATTCTCATTCCACCTTCCAAAATCCCCTTAAACCAAATGACTCCAAGGCAGCGCATAGATTCCTCCACCCAGAGACCTCAAATCTGTTCCCCCATACAAAACGACCCCCCGCAAGAATGGACGCCCTCGAGTCACAGCCTCTGATAGCGCACGAAGCCCTGTGCAGTCTGATGGCGTTACTGTCTGGGAGGCTTTGACTTCAAGCCCCACGATGCCCTGCGGCGTCTCCAAAACAAAATCCACATCCTTCTTCCCACCATCCCGCCAATGGGTGATGCGTCTCGAAGCGGAATCCATGCCACGCCAGACCTGCAGAGTTTGAAACACCGCCTGCTCCAACCAAAACCCTTCGTCTGGGCGCTTGGATACATCGTCCGCACAACGAATCCCAACCAACCAGGCCGCCAAGCCAGAATCCTGCCACATCAGTTTTTTGGCTTTGCGCATTCCACTTGAAGAATTCGCATGAAATGCCTCCAAGCGGGAAATCAGGCACCCCACCTCAAGCCATTGCATATGCCGATGGCAAGTCGGTTGAGAGATTCCCGCATCACGCGCCAAATCCGACTCATTGAGCAAACGCGCCGTCCGCCCCGCTGCCAAGCGCATGAGCGTTTGAAAATCCCCGAGGTTCCCCACATTGCTGACCTGCCGCAAATCCCTTTCCAAATAGGTTTGCACATACCCGCCAAACCACATCCCACGCGCGGCATCATCCTCGATTTCCAATGCCGGGGGAAATCCCCCGCGACACAACATTTGCCGCCAATCCACGCGACGCCCCTCCCAGGCATCGATATCCAACTTTTTACAAAAAAGCCCCTCGAGCAAATCCAGACTTTTCCTGTTCCCCTCCCACTCGCCTCTGCAAAAGGGCGAAAGCTCCAAATACACCGCCCGACCCGCCAGCGAATCCGCCACGGAACGCAACAAGGAAAAATTCGCCGAACCTGTGAGCAAAATCCCACCTGCAACCCTCCCCCGGTCCACCGCCCGCTTTACTGCCAGCAACAACTCTGGCGCGCGCTGCACCTCATCCAAGGTCACCGGCAAATCCTCCAACAGAGAATCCGGACTCTCCTTCGCTTGCGCCAGAATATCCAGCGAATCCAGAGTATAATACTTACGCTTCGGCCCCGGACACAACTCTCTGACCAAGGTTGTTTTACCCACTTGTCTGGCCCCAGCCACAACCACCACAGGAAAAATCGAAAGCGCCTTCGACAATAAAGGCTCAATCCATCTTGAATTATTTTTATTCACGGCGTGAATAATTATTCAATATGCAATAGATGTCAAGTAACACCATCTGCGCCTTGCAACGAAAGTGATGGTGAATTTTGAATGATGGATTTTGGATTACCGGACAAGCCACCAGTTACTCGCTACCAGTTACTTCCTCATCATTCTGCCACACATGATTCTGCCCTCGACTCTGGCCCCTCGACCCTCGACTCTTCTTTTGTCTCGCCACCAGTTACCAGCTACTCGTTACTGCCGCCTTCCCCTCGTCACGCCGTAGCCGCGGCAGCGCGAAGGCGGATCGCTACCCGTCACTTTTTCGCGGCTCCGCTACTAAAATTCCTTGAATTTCAATAATTAAGCCTGACTTTTCAGAGACCCCTCAGACTCCTTATCGGCTTCCTGCTGAGTCAGTAACTTGCGAGTCTTCAAAGAGTGTATCGGGACACAGATCCTGGCCGTGAGGCCATTCTATCGAACCCATCGCAGCTTTGACTCTTGAAAAATAGTTAACATCTTTCAACTCTCGGAAAACTCCTTTGTCCAAATACGGCATCACATCGAACACCCTTAACTCTGAATTTTCGAACTCAAGTTCCAGCTTGTAATTCGGGAGTGGCCTTACACTTCTTACCTTTGGGTTCATATTACTTGAGCGGCTCTATTTTAAAAACTTCTTGGCCATCATCCCCGTCGAAATCGTCGCCCCCCGCCTTAATATACCCAGCTCGGCAATATACCTCGCCCCGTTGTTCACTTGATATCTCCCATCTTCGATGAATTTATTGATCCACCCCAGTTGCTCAAACATTTTCAACCCCGCATGCTTTCGCCTACTCATTCCCCGCTCCCCCCGCCGGAAAATACAGCTTGGGAAACAACGCCTCCCGCATCTGATCCGGAAAAGCCACACGCAGCACACCCTTCGGCGAAGGCGAACAAAAATACCCCGCCTCCAAGCCCCTCTTCACGATCTCCGCCACCACCGTGGCCCCCTTACCCGTGATCTCCCTCACACGCGACCGCGGAATTTCCCCCTCATCCACCAGCACTCGCACGATCCCTGCAAACGGCTCCCGATAAGATTCCCCTTCCAAAAATTGAAAATACCTCCCCACCCGCGTGCGCAACTGCGAAACATCCAACACGCTCCCCATGAACCGAACCTGATCCAACATCGTCTCCAAAAAAAACACGCAAAACGCTCCCAACCCCGCATCCGACAAATTCCCACGACCATCGTAATCATTCACCCGCCCGCGATCCGCCATTTCCAGAAACCGATAATAATCCGCCCGCCGCCTCGCCAGCCCCCTTGACAAAGTCCACAACCCCAAACCCGCCACACCGTAATGCGCCAACAGCGCCTGACTATGCAACCTCGCCACCCTCCCATTCCCATCCCCGAAAGGATGAATCCAAGCCAACCGATGGTGAGCCGCCGCCACCGCCACCAAGCACTCCGTCTTCGAAATCCCAGGCGAAGAATAAAAGTCGCGAAACCTTCCCAAAAAACTCCCCACCGCCTCGAAATGCGGAGGCGTATGCCGCCCCACATCCACCATGAAATCCCGCAAACTCCCCGGCACAATCCGATAAGCCCGCCCCGTCACCGTCCGCGCCTCCCGAAACTCCTCCGGCAAACGCTCGTAAAACCTCCGGTGAATCTCACAAACAAACTCCCCCGAATACACATCCACCCCACCCTCCTCCAAAAGCCCTCCCAACTCCCGCTCCACCTCCATGTGCGCAAACGCCAGAAGTTGGTTCGCCCGCTCCGCAGAATCCCCCGAAAAATCCCTCGCCATCGCCCGCTCGATATCCCCCGGACTCGTCCGATGCCCCTCGATCAAATTCGAGTAATAGCAATTCATTCCCCGCACCACCGCCGCCACCTCATGAAAAACCCACGGCGACCTCACCAGCCCAGCCAACCGGCCAGACTCCTGTAAAATCTCAAACGACAACTCCGCCAAACGCCCCCGCTCCGCCTGAGGCATCAAAGGCTCCATCGCCGAAGGATCACTGTAAACTTCCGTCATCAAACGAAAATCTAAACGAAAATCTCAAAGAAAAGCAAATCATTTAAATCCATCATTATAATTTATCTACCAAGGAAAAAAACCCTCGTTTTCCGAAAATCTCTGCATCACTATCAGCTATCCGTCCTCGGCCGACTGGGCCGGTCAGTGCGCGAAATGGAAAGTGGATGTCGTAGCAATATGGGAGACGAGAGGCGAGGGACGAGCGGTCGAGGGGTTGGAAGGGCGATGCGCGGAATGGATAGTTGATGTCGTAGCCATTTTTGGGGTCTACACTTCGAGGGGGGGGAGACTTCGGGTTTTTTCAGCCATCTGGTTTGAACCCGTTACCAGTTACTCGTTACCCGCCACGGCGGCTGCGCCACCTCTCCGCCATCCGCTATCGACCGAAACCCAAGTTTCCACCTTCACGCCCGGGGACTCCTTGCTCTCCCTGTCTGGGAGTTCTTTTGAATCACCTTGAGAAGTTTTCCCTCGCAAGATTCGAAATCCTTCACCACCTCGTGAATATTTTGAGCCATCGCTTCTGGATTCGGATCTTGTGTGCAGGCCACGATCCCGAAGTGTTTCAACTTTCCATAACGGTGCTCCCGATAAAAATCCTTGCGGTTCACCGTCAGCAAAATCCGCTGCAACTCGGTCGCATAAGCCAACACATCGTGGTCATCGATTTGTTGGTTTGCTCGCCCCACTTCGTAAGAAGTCAACACATCATGCCCGATCTCTCGCAAAGCCTCCACAGCCCGCCTCGGGAAATTTTCGTTCGAATAAAATCGCGCCATCAATCGCGGGAATTTTCAGCGATTGCCTCCTCGATCTCCTCGGCATGGCTTGCGGCATAGGCCCATGCATTTGCCAGGCTGGTCGAATTTAGACCAGGGTAATCCTGCAAAATTTCCTCATCCGTGCAACCCGCCCGCCGGGCCTCCACCAGCATCCAGACCGCAAGCCGCGTCTCGCCCACACAGGCCTCACCACCGCATACCCCCGGTGTTTTTTGTATACCCTTCTTGATGTGCTTCTCTTTGAGAAACATCACAAAATCCAGCACCTCCTGCTTCAAAAACTCGGGCACAGACTCCACCTCCCGCGCCAACTGTTGTTCCAAAACGCTCATGAGAAAAAACCTGAATTAGCAAACCATGCCGCACCCCAAACTGCAAGCAAGACATGTCTTTTTTTTAATCATGGAAATCATCTCGCGCAAGG
>JBJTGE010000135.1:0-16187 GCA_046093785.1 Spartobacteria bacterium | reverse complement strand
GGCGGCGGGGCCTATGATTTTGAACAGCAGGCGAAGGCCGGACGCCTTGTCGCGACCGATGTGATCAAAAACCACCCGGCATGGTTCACCGAGGATTCCATTCCCCAGAGCGTCTCCGGCGAGCCGTTTTACGACTCCCGTGCCTTGTGGATCGGTGCCTGCCTGTCTTCTTTCGGCATCTGCTACAATACCGATTCCCTCGCGCGCCTCGGAGTCCGGGAGGTGCCTTCCTCCTGGAGCGACCTCACCAATCCCGTGTTCTACCGGCAAGTCGCCTTGGCGGATCCCACTAAGAGCGGATCGGCCGCAAGGGCGTTTGAAATGGTCATCCAACAGCAAATGCAGGAACTCGTCCGCGCCACCGGTCGAAGCGATGAGGAAATCCTCGCGCTTGGTTGGAAGCGCGGGCTGGAGATCATCCAGGCCGCCTCGGCGAATGCCCGATACTTCACCGACTCCGCACCAAAAATTCCGCTCGATGTTTCCCTCGGCGATGCCGCGATCGGGATGTGTATTGATTTCTACGGCCGCTTCCAAAGCGAGGCGGTGAAAATGGGCGATGCCCCCTCGCGCCTTCAATACCTCACCCCTGTGGGCGGATCTTCCGTGGGAGTCGATCCCATCGGACTTCTGCGGGGCGCGCCGAACGGCGCCGCCGCCGAGGAGTTCATCGCTTTCGTGCTTTCGCTCGAGGGACAAAAACTCTGGAACTTCAAAGTCGGCGCACCGGGAGGGCCAACAAAATACGCCCTGCGCCGACTGCCCGTCCGCAAGGAACTCTACACGCCGGAATACGCAGCCTTCCGGTCCGATCCCGGCGTCCAACCCTACGAGGAGGCCCGTCTTTTCACCTACACCGCCGCTTGGACAGCGCCCGTCTTCCGCGTCATGGCCTTCATCATACGGGTCACCTGCCTCGACCTCCACCACGAGCAGGCGGAAGCCTGGCAGGCGCTTGTGAAAGCCGGTTTCCCGCGCGAGGCCTATCAAAAATTCACCGACCTCACAGCGGTGGATTACGCCACATCCAAGACCACACTCAAAGAGGCCCTCGCCTCGAAAAACCGCCTCGAGGAGGTGCGCCTCGCCGAGAAACTCGGTGCGCAATTCCGCCAACAATACCGGGACGCTGCCAAGCTGGCGGGGGAGGGAAAATGAGCCACCAATTCTCCAGACTCGTCTTCCTCGCCACAGCGGTTTTCTTCGCGCTCTTCTTCATCTGGCCGATCAGCGAGACGCTCTACGGCGCCTTCATCGGCTCGGATGGGAAATTCACCATCGACTACATTGCCGAGGTTTTCCGGAATCCGCTCTATGTCGAGGGACTCTGGAACTCGCTCCAGATGGGCGTCTGGAGCACGATGCTCGCCGCGCTCATCGCCATTCCGCTTGCCTGGATGAGCGACCGGTTTCTTTTTCCCGGGAAATCCCTCCTCGGCGCACTCGTGCTTGTTCCCATGATCATGCCGCCGTTTGTCGGGGCCATCGGCATCAAGCAAATCCTCGGCCAGCAAGGCGCGCTGAATGCCCTGCTCGAGGACATTGGCCTGCTCGATCCCGCCCACCCGATTGATTTGTTGGGCGAGGGGAGAATCTGGGGGGTCATCGTTCTCAACGCCCTCCACCTTTATCCGATCCTCTATCTCAATGTCCTCGCCGCCCTCGCGAATGTGGACCCTGCCATGGAGGAGGCGGCAGAGAATCTCGGCTGCACCGGATTCCGGAAATTCCGCCGCATCACGCTTCCGCTCATCATGCCGGGCATCTTCGCTGGCGGGACCATTGTTTTCATCTGGTCCTTCACCGAACTCGGCGTGCCGCTCATGTTCGACTTCACCCGCGTTACCTCCGTGCAGATTTTTTTTGGCATCAAGGATATCGGGGGAAATCCCTTCCCGTTCGCGCTGGTGGTCGTTTTGCTCTGCTCGACGGTTCTGCTCTACGCCGCGAGCAAGATGCTCTTCGGACGCGACTCGCATGCCATGATGGCCAAGGCGACGAGCCAAGGCGGCCCGCGCCAGGCAGGTCTTGGCACGGGACTCTTCTGCACCGGGATTTTCGGTCTGGTGACCTTACTCGCCATCCTGCCGCACATCGGCGTGATCCTCGTGGCATTTTCCACCGATTGGTATCAAACGATCCTGCCCAGCGGATGGACCCTCTCGCATTTCGATGCCGCACTCGGGCACAACCTCACGCTCCCTTCGATCCAGAACAGCTTGAAATACGCCGGTCTCGCAACCCTTCTCGATCTCGTCCTCGGCGTGGCCATCGCCTATGTCGTGGTGCGCACGCGTCTCGCCGGTCGTCAAATTCTCGATGCCATGGCCATGCTCCCCCTCGCCGTGCCGGGCTTGGTTTTGGCCTTCGGCTATCTGGCGATGACGCAGGAGGGCAAGCCCTTTGCGTTTCTGAATCCCACCATCGACCCGCTCATCATTCTGGTCATCGCCTACTCGGTGCGCCGCCTGCCCTATGTGGTCCGCTCCGCCGCAGCGGGATTCCAA
The DNA here is from genome assembly GCA_046093785.1 of Spartobacteria bacterium. GTDB lineage: Bacteria > Verrucomicrobiota > Verrucomicrobiia > Chthoniobacterales > Terrimicrobiaceae > UBA967. The sequence goes on along the minus strand of JBJTGE010000135.1, from coordinate 13,680 downwards.
CAAACCAGCGTCACCCTCGAAGAAGCCGCGCAGAATCTGGGTTGTCCACCGCTGCGAACACTGCGCCGCATCACAATCCCCCTCATCGCGGCGAATCTCCTCGCAGGCGGCCTCCTCGCCTTTTCCTTCGCAATGCTCGAAGTCAGCGACTCCCTCATCCTTGCCCAGAAACAGCAGGACTTCCCGATCACCAAGGCCATTTACGAGCTTTACCAACTGCTCGGCGAGGGACGCTTCATCGCCAGCGCCCTCGGCGTCTGGGCCATGGCCTTCCTCGCCATCACAATCATCGGCACCAGCCTCATCCTCGGAAAAAAACTCGGCGCGATCTTCCGCGCATAATCCCTCTACGCCTTGGCTCGTCGCAGCGTGTGCAGGGTGATTTCGGGCGGGCAATTCCAACGCGCGGCCACGCCGCAGGCACCGGTGCCGCGCGAGGTGTAGCCTTGCAATGAACCATGACGCCAGGCTCCGGCGATGAAGCGGCGGGGGGCTTTGCAGGGAACGACCACATGCCGTCCGCCGGGCAGGCAAATTTGACCCCCGTGCGTGTGGCCGCTCAGTTGCAGCGCAAATCCGTGCGCGGCGGCTTCGGCATAGGTTTCCGGACTGTGCGAGAGGAGGATCACAAAGGCATCCGAGGGGGCTTTTTTGCGGGTTCCGGCGATGTCGTGGGTTTGAAAATAGTGAGGGTCGTCCACCCCGGCGATCCAGAGCGAATCCGCACCGCGCCGGATTTCCACGGTTTCGTTCAAGAGGATCGGGAGACCGTCCCGCTCGAGTTCCAGCACCATTTCCAAGGGGTCGTGATTTCCAAGAATGCCCCAACAGTCCGGTGCCAATGCCTTCCGGAGGTCGGCCATTGCGCGCGTGGCAGCGACATGGTCGCCTTCCATCCCGTTCCGGTAATCACCCGTCAGCACCGCCGCGTCGTGCGGGGTTCGGCGCGCCAAATCCCCCACGACCGGCATGAGGGCGGGGTCCAAATCGCAGTGCAGGTCGGTGAGATGCAGCAAGCGGTATCCCTCGAACGAGGGCGGGAGATTCGGGAAGAACCATTCCATTTCGACCAGACGGACATCCAAAAAATCCGCCCGCATCCGTTTTTTCAATCCGGTGAGGTGGAGGATGCGCGAGAGCCAGAGATCGAATGGCAGGAGTCGTTCGATGCGGAAAATGCCGCGTCCTTGATGCAGGAACTTGGTGAGCTTGTCGTGCTGGCGCTTCAGCCTCTTGGCATGTAGCTCGGTGCCCATGCGGCTCTGGAGTGCGGAGACTCCCTGGGCGGGATGGATCAAGGCTTCTTGACCGCCGGAGGCGTGGCGTAACGCAGGGGCTTGAAGAGTCCGGTCTCGCCCTCCTTCGTCCAGTAAATCTCGGCCACGCGCTTCCAATCTTTTGCGCTGTCCTCCGCATAGAGGGTTCCGTCCTTGAGACGGGCGCGGATTTCCTTGCGGAGTTCCATGCCGGTCGCATTTTCCGGCGAGTCGAGTTGGAGCGGGCGCAGGCGGACGGTCACCTGGTCGATCATCTGCGCATGCAGAAAAACATGGGCGCCCTCGGGCAGGTTGGCGGAGTTTTTCAAGCTGCGTAGCGTGAAGAAAAGCGAATTCCCAACCCGCGAGGACCACGCCTCGAAATCATAATCCCGCCTGCCATTGCCGCCCTTGGGAGCCAGCGAGACATGCACGCTGTAGCGGTCTTGCGAGAGCGGAGAAACGACAGCGGTGGATGTGCCGCCTTTTTCCTTCAGCTCCCACTCGCCGAGTAACCAGGTGTTCAAGTCCTCCGACGGCGAGGTCGTGAGCGGATTCTCAAAGCGGCATCCGGCCAGCAAAAGCGGCAGGAGAATCAGGGCGAGTCGTGCAAATTTCCTCATCCCCGCGCTATATCCGAGTTCCGTCGGGAATGACACTGTTTTTCGGAACGACCACGATGCCGTCGCGAATGTAATACCCGTCGCCGTCGAAGTTTTCCGAATCCGCTTTGGAGGTGATCACCACCCCCGCGCCGATGCGGGCGTTTTTGTCGATGATGGCCCCCTCGATCGAGCAGTTGGCTCCCACGCCGATCGGAGGCACTCCGGCAGGGCGCTCGTCCTTCGGTGATTCATAGAGGTCGGCACCCATCATGACGGTGTTTTTCAGGGTTGAGCCGGATCCCACGATGCTGCGAATGCCGAGCACGCAGCGCTCGAGTGTGGCATCGCCGAGCACGCAGCCATCGGATATCATGGCCCGTTTCACCCGCGCGCCCTCGATCACGCTGGCGGGCAGGCAGAGGGGCTGCGAGTAAACCGGCGCGCCCGCGACATAGAAGCTGAACTTCGGGTTCCGGTCGGCCATTTCAAGGTTCGCATCGAAGAAGGAGCGGATGGTGCCGATGTCCTCCCAGTAGCCTTCGAAAATGTGCGCCATCACCTTGCGATGCTCGATCGCGGCGGGAATGATGTTTTTGCCGAAGTCCACAAGGTCGTTGTCGAGACTGGAAATGAGCGCCTCGCGGTTGAAAACATAAATGCCCATTGAGGCTTGGAAGAGCTCCTCGTCGGGTGAATGCCCGATGTGCCCGAGTAGCTCGCCGGGAATCCGGAGCGAGTCGATCACGGCCGGATCCTTGGGTTTTTCCACAAAGCGGGTGATGCGCCGCTCGCTGTCCGTGACCATGATGCCAAAACCCGGCACCGCCTTGCGGTCCACCGGGATCGTTCCAATCGTGAGATCCGCGCCGGAGTCGATGTGCTGGCGGATCATCTCGCGATAATCCATCCGGTAAAGTTGGTCGCCGCTCAGGATGACGAAATACTTGCAGCGGTGCTCGAGAAAATACCGCAGGTTCTGCCGCACCGCGTCGGCCGTGCCCTGATACCAGCGCGCGCCCTCGGGGGTCTGCTGGGCTGCCAGGATTTCGACGAAGCTGGGCGTGAAGTTGTCGAATTTGTAGCTCTCGTTAATGTGGCTGTGGAGCGAAGCGCTGTTGAATTGGGTGAGAATGTAAATGCCGCGCAGTCCCGAGTTCAGGCAGTTGCTGATCGGGATGTCCACCAAGCGGTATTTGCCGCCAAGCGGCACGGCGGGTTTCGAGCGCTCCTTGGTGAGAGGGAAAAGTCGGGTGCCTGCTCCGCCGCCCATGATGATGGCCAGCGTGTCGGATTTGAAGGAAGAGGAGGGTTGAACGGTCATGGCGGGACTAATCCTTGCGACATGACCTTGGCTTTGTCACGTTGCTTTTATGTGCGGAATTGTTGCTTACACAGGGTCATCTAACGCCATCACTGTCCTCTTGGATGGACTGCGTCGCTTGGAATATCGGGGATACGATTCCGCCGGAGTGGCCCTACTTCAACCGGGGCGTGTTGATGTCAGAAAAGCCGTTGGCCGCATTGCCAACCTGGCCGGGGAGATCGAAAAAAATCCCGTCTCGGGGCAAGTCGGCATCAGCCACACGCGCTGGGCGACACACGGTGCGGTGACCCGCGAAAACGCCCACCCGCACGCGGACCGCTCCGGGCGTCTCCACCTCGTTCACAACGGGGTCATTGAAAATTACCAGACCCTCCGCGAGCAACTCGCCGAACGGGGCCATGAATTCCACTCCCAGACCGACACGGAGGTGCTTGCGCACCTCGTCGGCGAGGCGTTCGACCAGTCCGCCACGCGTGATAAAGGTTCGCTCGTCGAGGCCGTTCGCACCGCCCTGCGGCAGGTTATCGGGACTTATGGCATTTCCGTCGTGCATGCGGATGTCCCAGGCGTGATCGTCGGCGCCCGGCGCGGAAGTCCGCTCGTTCTGGGCATCGGCAAGGACGAGCATTTTCTGGCGAGTGATGTCAGCGCCATCGTCGCCCACACTCGCGATGTCGTTTACCTGAATGACTACGAGATCGTCGCACTCCAGGCCGGGGGATTTGAGATTTCGACCGTCTCCGGCGGCGGCGCGGGTTTTCATATCAGCCGTGTCGAATTCGATGCGTCGTCGGTGGACAAAGGGAAATACCCGCACTACATGCTCAAGGAAATCCACGAGCAGCCGAACACCGTCCGGGATGCCATGAGGGGGCGTCTCTCGCTTGAAGAGGCCACTGCGAAGCTCGGCGGTCTCAATATGACGAATTCCGAGCTGCGCGCGGTGGATCGCATGGTGCTCGCCGGTTGCGGAACGGCGTTTCACTCGGCTCTGGCTGGTGAATACATCATCGAGTCGCTCGCACACATCCCCGTCGAATGCGAGTTCGCCAGTGAGTTCCGCTACCGCAACATCCCGCTCCAGCGCGACACGCTGGCTTTTGTCATCAGCCAAAGCGGAGAGACTGCGGACACTCTTGCCGCCTTGCGCGAGAGCCAGCGTAAGGGACACCGCACGCTCGGCATCTGCAACAATGTCGCCAGCACCATCGCCCGTGAAAGCAACGGCGGGGTTTACATGCATGCAGGGCCGGAGATCGGCGTCGCCGCGACCAAGTCCTTCACCTCGCAGCTCACCATCTTCACACTGCTGGGGCTCCTGTTCGGCCGCATCCGCCACCTCTCGCACAGCGAAGGCCGCGACATGATCGCGCAGATGGAAAAACTCCCGGACCTCGTGGCGCGCACGCTCGAGTTGGAGACGCAAGTCGCCGCGATTGCCAAAAAATACGCACAGGCGAACAATTTCCTCTTCATGGGCCGCCAGGCGCACTACCCGATCGCCCTCGAGGGCGCGCTGAAGCTCAAAGAAATCAGCTACATCTCCGCCTCGGGCTATCCCAGCGCGGAACTCAAACACGGCGTCATCGCGCTCATCACCGAAAACACACCATCGCTCTTCATCGCCCCGCAGGATGCGGTCTTCGAAAAAAACATCAGCAACATCGAAGAGGTCAAGGCCCGCAAAGGTCCGGTCATCGCCATCGGAACAGAAGGCGACACCGCGCTGAAAAAAATCTGCGACGATGTGATCCTCATACCCGACGCCCCGACTTATCTGTCGCCGATCCTGAGCGTCATTCCGCTTCAACTGCTGTCCTACTACATCGCCGTGGAACTCGGCTGCGATGTGGACAAACCACGCAACCTCGCGAAAAGCGTGACGGTTGAATAATACCGAGGGCTGTATGCTTTCGAATCTTTGGACATTGGCGCGGTAGCGCCCGGTCCCGGGGAGCGCGCCCGCCCTCGGGTGCCGTCGGGTGCGCCCCGCGCCCGACATGGAGAACTTCAAGCGGCCACCGGCCGGTTTTTTTCAATCGCCACGCGAGGGCGCGTAGCCTTGCACCCGGGGCGGGCGTGCTCCCCGAGACCCGTCGAAGCGAAGTCGCCCGGAAATCCAAAACCTTCGAGATTTTGGTATAAGCCGTCTGAAACTACTTTTTGATCTTCCGGCGCAGGAAGGTTGGAACATCCAAGTCCTCGCCTTCCACGATGGTCGGCTCCACTTTGTCAAAGCGTCCGCGCGCGATCGGCTCGAGTGGCAGGTCCTCCTGCTTCACTTTGGGAGCCGCTGTCTTCGGTTCGGTAGGCGCGGGTGGAGGCGGTGTGGATTGTATGGCCTCCTCCGCAAAGAGGGCGGGTGGATTGGATCGCACCGGTTCGGTTCTCTGTGGCTGTGCGGCCGGTTGCGCCTTCGCGGCGGTCCCACAATGCCCAATGACCGTGACAAGGAGCGGCGCCGCCTCATCACGCGCCACGCTGACGCCCAAGTGGAGCAGCGATGTCGGAGCTGTGTTTTTGGAAACCTCCTGCATGATCGCCGCCACCTCGGCAAAGGTGAGCGAGCGCGGGCCGGAGAGGTGCACAAGAACCTTGCCGGCCTCGTGGAGGAGCCGGCCCCGGTCCAATAGAGGGCTTCGCAGAGCCTGCTCGAGCGCTTCGTGCGCACGGTTCCCGCCATCCGCCTCGCCGGAGCCGAACAAAAAGCCACCGCCTCCGCTGCGCAGCACACCCAGCAGGTCGGGAACGGCCACAGCCATCGGACCAGGACACGAAATCAGGCGGGCCAGAGATGCCACCGCTTGGACGAGAATGTTGTCGCAGGCGGCAAAGGTTTCCTCGGCCTCGGTGCGCGGGGCGGTGATTTCCGCCATGCGGTCGTTTTCAAAATGCACGATCGCATCAGCATGGCGAGAGATGCCCTGCATGGCCTCCTGCGCCTGCTGCGATCTCCGGCGTCCCTCGAATTGAAATGGCGTCGTCACAACCGCGATGACGAGCGATCCGTTCGCCCTGGCCAATTCCGCCACTTGCGGAGTCACTGCGCTGCCCGTGCCGCCGCCCAGTCCGGCGCAGAGGAAAATGACATCCGCCCCCTCGACCGATTGGCGCAGTTCGCTCATCGATTCGCGGGCGGCCTCCAGGCCCATCTCCGGATCGCCTCCCGCTCCGAGTCCGTGGGTTGTCATTGGGCCGACGGCTGTTTTTCGCGAGGCAACCGAGGCGTTCAGCGATTGCTGGTCGGAATTCAGCGCGACTGTTTCAAGGGGCAGTGACGCGCGGATGGCGATGCGGTCTGCAATGTTCACACCGGCATTGCCGATGCCGAGAAGCCGCAGCACAGGCTCCTTGCCGGTGCCGCGATCGATCCAACGGGGATAGGTAATCATAGAAAAATCAGATTTTGCCGGAGAAAAATCCCTTCAACCGGTCGAGGATCGATTCCTCCGGCATCTCGGCGTGCACCGCCTGCGCGTATTTCGCCGCCCCGATGCATGTCGAGAGTTGCGGGTTTTCAAAAGCCGACATCGGACCCGAGACCGATTGGGCATGGGCCAAGTAAACCGGCGTTCCGGAAAAGACGGATTCCGCCGTCTCGCGCACGCCGCGCAGGAGACTGCAGCCGCCTGTGAGAAGAATCCCGGCACCCAAAAGGTGCTCTGGAACGACTTCCTGAATGCGCTTGTGAAGTATGGTGAAAAGCTCCTCCAACCGGGCACGGATGATCATGTTCAGCATCAGGCGATCGATGTCCCTGCCGGAAAATCCCGTGTCGTTCTTGAGCGTGATCCTGTCGCTGGAGGAAATGTGGTCCGTGATGGCCGAGCCCTCCTCGATTTTGAGCTTCTCGGCGCGGGCGATTGGAATGCGCAGGCCGATGCAGAGGTCGTTCGTGATGTGGTCGCCGCCGATTGCGATGACCCCGCTGTGGCAGACCGCGCCATCCTTGTAGACAATGTAATCGGTCACGCCGCCGCCAATATCGATGAGCACCGCGCCGGCTTGCTTTTGTTGCTCGTCCAACACGACCTGCGCGGAGGCGACGGAATTGACCACGATGTCCTCAACATCGATATCAAACTCCCGCACGCAGCGGATCGCGTTCTGGATGCGGTTCGTCACGCCGTGGATGATGTGGAAATCCGCTTCCAGCCGCGTTCCCATCATGCCATGCGGGTCGATCACGCCCTCCTGTCCATCGACATAGTAGCGTTGAATCACCGAGTGGATGATCACATCCTCTTTGGGAATGCCGGCCTCCTTCGCCTTGAATTCGACGCTTTCGATCTCCTTGGCTGTGATGGTCGACTCCTCGGGAAGGGTCACCGAGCTGCGGTTGTTGAAGCTTTTGATGTGGCTGCCCGAAATGGCGAGCCAGACGCCTTTGATCTCGTGGTCGCTGCGATCCTCGGCATCGGCCAGGGCGTCGTGCACACACTGGGTGGCATTTTTGAAATCGACGATTTCGCCTTTCCGGACGCCGCGCGATGGACTTTCTCCCACGCCCAGAATCCGCATTTCCCCGTCGCGGTGGCATTCCGCCACGACAGCGCACACCTTGGTGGTTCCGATTTCCAGTCCGACATGTATTTTTTCGCGGGCCATCAGTTTCTCTTGGGTTTGGATTTTTGAGGGATCGACTTTTGCTTGTCTGAAACGGGTTCGGGCGGGGCGGCCATCACAAATTTCACGGGTGTGTTTTTGGCAACCATCAGATTCACGGATTCAATCTCCCGGCCGGTGTCGCGGCAGTGCTCGAGCAGGCGCTGGAGTTTCATCAACTGCGTGGGAAAGTCGCCCGAGGCGAATTTGACGCGTGCGTTTTGGTCTGTGAGGGCGTCGATGCAATAGCCCTTGCTGATGTTCAGCGACCTGATGACGAGAAGCGATTCCGATTGGTCCCGCGCCTCGCGCAGGAGGGACAGGGCATTCTTCAGGTCGTCCCCGTCGAGCAGGCTGCCCTCTTGGATTTTTTCCACTTTCACGCCGTAGATGATCGGGAGCTGGTGGTATTCCTGCTGGAGCAGGCGGGGCTTCATCAGAAAGCCGGAGTCGTCCACCAGTGTCATCGAGGTGGGATCGTATTCCGCAGAGGAATCCGGGGACTTTGACACCCAGGCCACGGGGATGCGGCGAGTGAGGTTGATTTCGATGCGGCCGGGCATGATGCGTTCGATCGAAACATCCGCAACCATCGGAATCTCGCGGAGCTTGTGGTCGATGCCCGCGATGTCGATCCGGAAAATGTTGTCGCCGGTTTGAATCCCGGTTTCCGCCAGCAGTTCCTCGCGGGTCATGATTCCATCGAGTTCGACCTCGAGTTCGCAAAGATTGTAGGCGGGGTTCGAGAAAAAGAATTTATCAAGGGCCTTGCTGACGCCGAACCAGATCAACCCGCAGGAGACGGCGACGATGAGGGCGAGCGCGCAGATTTGGCCAACAAGGCGCTGGCGCTTGCGCTGGGCCGTCTTGGCGCGCATTTTCACATTCAAATAATGCACGCCGTTCGGCGTTCGCCTCTTGGTGGCGGATGATGTGGATCCCGGTTTGATCATGGTTTTTTCTTCGCAAGCGACAATCCGGCTATCTCCTCGCACAAGGCGGGGAAGCCGAGTCCCGCAACGGCTGCCGCCTTCGGAAGCAGGCTCAAATCGGTCATGCCGGGAATGGTGTTGATTTCCAAAACACTCATCGATCCATCCGGTGCGAGCAGGATGTCCACGCGGGAGTAAACCTCGAGTCCCAGCGCTGCATGCGCCGCGCGGGCGGCGGCCTGGACACTCGCGGCTTCGGCATCGGTGAGCGGCGCCGGAACGAAGTATTCCGAGGCCCCGCTGGTGTATTTGTGGTCGTAATCGTAAAAGCCGTCGCGCGGCACGATTTCAACAACCGGCAGTGCCTCGCCGCCGATGATTCCCACGGTGAGTTCCCGGCCTGCAAAGAAACTTTCGACGAGCACCTCGTCTCCGTATTGAAAACAATCATCCAGAGCGGCGGGCAAACCGGCGGCATCGCGAAGGATGTGAACGCCGACGCTGGAACCCTGGCGCGGGGCTTTGACGACATATGGAAGCGGCAGGCTTGGCATGGCTCCCCGGCGGATTTTTTCCCACTGCGAGGTCGGCACTCCGGCGCGGTCGAAGGCTTCTTTGGAAAGGATTTTGTCGAATGCCGTGCGGCTGCCTTCGATTCCCTCGCCGGTGTAGGGGATGCCCCGCTCGTGCAGGATCGATTGGAGTTGGCCGTCCTCGCCGAAGGTGCCGTGAATGATGTTGAACGCGAGGTCCACCGGCCCGGGTAGGGTGATTTCAGGCGTGGTGACATCAATTTCCTTCACGCTTGCGCCTGCTTCACGGAGGGCTCTTGCGGCAGCGGCACCGGAGCGGAGGGAGACATCGCGCTCCTTGCCCGGACCTCCCATGAGAAGGGCCACGCGTTTGTTTTTGAGAATGCCAGAATACTGTTGCTTCATAAATCCACCCCTACAATTTGAACCTCTGTTTCAAGCTGGATGCCTCGCGCGCGCTCGGCGGCGGCCTGGATTTCCTTGATCAGGGTCAGGACATCCCCCGAGGTCGCGCCGCCATCGTTGACGATGAAATTTCCATGGATTTCGGAGACCCTCGCTCCGCCGACCGAGAAGTTTTTGAGTCCGAGTTCCTCGATGAGCTTCCCTGCCGGAATCGTCGCCGGATTTTTGAAAATACAGCCCGCGCTGGCCGCCACGGGTTGGCTCGAGCGGCGCTTGGCAACGGACTCCGCGATGGTTGCATCGATCTCGGATTGCGTGCCGGGTTTTCCGGCAATGACAGCCGAGAGTGCGTAGTTTGTGCGCAGCATGGGGACGCTCCGGTAGTGGATGTCCAGTTCGGCAGGCGTGCGGGTGAAGATGTTTCCATCCTGGTCGCAGAAACGCACCTTCACGACCTGATCGAAGGTTTGGATTCCCATGGCGCCCGCATTCATCCGCAGACCTCCGCCGAGGTTTCCCGGGATGCCTTCCATCCACTCGAACCCCGCGATGCCCGCCGAGCGCGCGAGTGCGCTGAGTTGTTTGAATTTAACCCCCACGCCGGCTGTGATCTCCGTCCCGCTCACCTCATGGCGCTGGAAGTCGCCGCGCGAAAGGTGCGCCACCACACCGGGGATGCCGCCATCGCGCACGAGCAGGTTCGATCCGCGTCCCATGACCATGAGAGGGATGTTTTCATCGAAGCAATACCGCACGAGGTCGGCGAAGCCTTCCTCGTTTTCAGGCTCGACCCAAAAGCGGGCCGGGCCGCCGATTTTCATGGTCGTGTGTTTGGAGAGGGGTTCGTAGAGCTTGATGCGTCCGGCACCCATCACTCCCTGGAGGGTGTCGCGCATTTTCAGGTCTTGAACGAGCCGCTGGCCGGCCTCGTGGATGTTCCCTGCTCCGAGGCTCAGGATCAGGTCGCCATCCTCCGCCACCGATGCGGCGGCTTTGTGGATGCTGGAAATATCGGGAACATGCGTTGCGGAGTAATGTCCTGCCGCGAGCATCGCATCGACAATCGTCTGGCCGGATATTCCGGGAATCGGTTTTTCGCTGGCTGGGTAGATGTCGGAAACAAACACATGATCCGCCAGCGCGAAGGCCTTGCCGAATTCGTCCTTCAGCGCCTTGGTGCGCGTGTAGCGGTGGGGTTGGAACATCGCAATCACGCGCCCGTGTCCACCGGTTCTGGCCGTGGCGAGCGTGGCGGCGATTTCTGTGGGATGGTGCCCGTAGTCGTCCACGATGGTCTGTCGGGGCGATTCATGAATGATCTCGAAGCGGCGCTTGGCACCACGGAAACTCCCGAGTGCGCTGACGAGGGACTCGAAGGACTGGCCGATTTCGCTGGCCAGAGCAATTGAGGCGAGGGCGTTCACCGCATTGTGGGCACCCGGAATGTTCAGCACGACTTCGCCAAGTGTTGTTCCACCTTTCTCAACGGTGAATCGGGATTTGAAATGTTCTGTCGTGAGGTTTGTGATCCTGTAGTCCGCTCCGGCCGCGAGACCATAGGAAACAGCCCGTGGATGTGATGCGCAAACGCGGCGCGCGCCCGCGTCATCCGCGCAGTAGAAAACCTTGCCTGATGTCTGGTGGATGAGGCGATTGTAAACGGCGTCGATCGCCGCGAGATCCTTGTAAAAATCGAGGTGCTCCGGCTCGATGTTTAGAACGATGGCATGCCCGGGGTGGTAGTTGATGAGTGTGCCGTCGCTTTCATCGCCTTCGGCCACGAACCACTCGCCTTCGGAATCCCAGCGCGCATTTGTTCCCAAAATCGGAATCTCCGCGCCGACATAGTGGCAGGGCTTGAAGCCTCCGGCCCTCAAAACATGGGCTGTCATGGCGGAGGTCGTCGTTTTTCCGTGCATGCCGGAGACCACGATTCCTTTTTTGGAGTCCATGATCGCTGCGAGCGCATCGGCCCGGCGCGCAAGTGGCAGTCCGAGTCGGACCGCCTCATCGTAGGCAGGATTCCCGGCTTTGATCGCGGACGAGTAGATGACGACATCCGCTCCACGCACACACTCCGCCGAGTGGGGGCAGTGAAAATGAAGACCCTTTTTGACAAGGCGTCCGACCTCGATGGTATCAACCTTGTCCGATCCGCTGACCTTGTGTCCGAGCCCCAGCAACAACGCAGCGATGCCGCTCATGCCGGAACCCGCCACCCCGATGAGATGGATGTGTTTCGGCGTCGCCGCAGTGAGAGCTTCGCGCAGTTCGGCGGCTGTCATTTGATGCCCTCCTTCACGGCGCGTTCCATGACATCAGCCACATTCTTTGCCGCTGATTCCGGGGTCATCTTCTTTGCGGCGGCGGCCATCGCAGCACGGCGCGATGGATCGTTCAAAAGATTCGAAATCATCGCGGCAAAAACCTCCGGGACGATGTCCTTCTCCTCGGTCATCACAGCCGCTCCGGTCCGCACATAAATTTCGCCATTGGCTTTCTGATGGTCGTCCGTCGCGTGAGGGTAGGGGATGAGGATGGATGGCAGGCCGAACTGCGAGAGTTCGCTGAGGCTTGATGCCCCCGCTCTTGAAATAACGAGGTCCGCCGCCGAGTAGGCCTCCTCCATGCGGTGATGGAAGGGAGCCACATAATGGGGAATTTCATCGCGTTGGTAGTTCGCAGCGGCCAACCGGTCGTCGTTTTTTCCCGTGAGGTGAATGATTTGAAGGCCGGACTGTGCCAAGAGCGGGGCTGTGCGGAAGAGAATCTGGTTGATTCCGCTCGCGCCCTGGCTGCCGCCGGTGACGAGAAGCGTCGGGCGTGCAGGATCGAGCCCAAATACCTTCATCGCATCGCTTCGCTCCATCGGTTGACCGAGGTTTTTTCGCACCGGAGTGCCCGTGACGATGCAGTCCGATCCGGGGAATCGCTGGCGGCAATCCTCGAAGCCCAGAAGAACACGGGAGGCAAATCTCGCAGCCAAGCGGTTGGCGCGGCCTGGGATGGCATTCGACTCGTGGATGAAGCACGGCAGGCCTTGTATCCGCGCCGCAAGAATCGGCGCGGTGGATGTGAACCCGCCCATGCCCAGAACGACCGAGGGCCGGTATTTTCGATAGATCGTGCGACATTGGCGGTAGCTGTCCCAGCAGCGACGGACAAAGCCGATGAAGGCTGGCGATAAAAGCATCGCCGGCATTCCCACCGAGGGCAGTTTTTCAGCACGGAATTGCGGGTGGGCTTTGAGTGCGACGGCATCGATTTCCTTCTCCGAAACGAAAAGCAAAACCTCATGGCCGCGCTCGTGCAACGACTCTGCAACGGCCAAGCCGGGGAACAGGTGCCCGCCTGTGCCTCCGCACGCTATGATGGCTCGAAAGGGTTTTGGGTCGGTCATATGCGGGGCTCGAAATGTGGACGGGTGAGGGCCGGGGCGAAATGCGACACGAGCGGGCGTCCCTGGCGGTGGATGTTGACCAGAAGGCCGATGAGGAAAAGGCAGACGACCAGATTGGATCCGCCGTAGCTGATGAATGGCAGCGGCATACCCTTGTTGGGAAGAAGTGATGTCGTCACGCCGATGTTCACACAGGCTTGCAGGGTGATCATGATCACGGCCCCGATTCCAAGCAGGCGGCCTTGGCGCTCCGAGACATTCATGGCCACGAAAAATATGCCTGCCAGACCGCAGAAAATGAGGCTGAAGAGCCAGCGCAGGGCGGCTCCGGCAATGAAAAGGACGGCCACTGCGCTTCCTCCGATGAGCGCGGTGTTTCCAATATCCACTTCCAGAACGATCAGCCCCATCAGAATGCCGAGGATTCCCATGGGGTAGGCGAGTCCGCTCAGGAAATGGGAGAAATTGAGGTCGGTTCGTGAGAACCACCAACCCAGAAAGAAAATCGCGGCGACCTTGGCGAGTTCGCTGGGTTGCACGACGCCGAAGCCGAGATTGATCCAGCGGGACGATCCGTTGATTCGAAGTCCGATGGGAGGGATGAAACACAGCAGGAGCAG
>JBJTGE010000134.1:0-6999 GCA_046093785.1 Spartobacteria bacterium | reverse complement strand
GCGGCGCGGGCTGCGGAAGAGGGATCGTTTTTGAAAATGGTTGTGACAAGCAGATAATTTCCGAGGGCCTCGGATTTTTCACCGGCGCCTTCCTGGATTTCCGCCATGAGGCAGAGGGCTTGGCTCATGGCGACAGCGTCGGTGCCTGCCGGCAACTTGGTCTGCTTCGCGGCTTCCACAATAGGCGTGAGCTTGGCGCGGGCGGTGATGGAATCTTTTCTGGCAATGGCGAGCCGGGCGAGGAGGAGCTCGGAGGAGGAGCCGGCGCCGGGGTAGAGTTTTTGGAAATTCCGGAACGCCGCGTCGGCATCGGCTGCGCGGCCTTGGGCGATATACAACTCGGGAAGCAGGGAGCTTGTCCGCTCGGCCCACGGCGTGGGAAGTCCGCTGAACTTCTGCGCGAGCGGCTCGAGTTTCGCCAGCGCGCCGGCGGCATTTCCCGCGCGCCAGAGGTCATTGGCGGCATCGAAGTCGGCGGGCGCGGCTTTTTCCACGGACTGGACATTCGCGATGGGAACAGCGGTTTCGACCGGTCCGATCTTGATGCGGACGGCGTCGGCTTTGAAACTTGTGATCTCGCCCTCGCGGCGCTGGCCGTCTTTTTGAACCACGACATCCTGCGCATTGATTGTGGACAGCGAAATCGCGCAGAGTGCAGCTGCCATGAACCGGAAACGGGGGATGCTTGCTTTCATCGGGGTGACTCTCTAATACCTTCCGGCTCGTTAATCAACATTTTCATCAAATTTTATGATTCAAGTTCTGAGAAAAAATCAGCGGGTCCTGATGCTGGTGGTGGCCGTTCTGACAATAGTGGCCTTTATTTTTCTATACAACACGACGCAACTCGACGAGTTGGCCACGATCAAAAACCCGACGATCTACGGCAAGGCCCTCACTCCCCTTGCGATCGACCGGCAGGTCAAAAACTACCAGCTCACTCTCGCTCTCGGGCAGTTCGAGCTTTTGCAAAAACTCGGGGGAACCTCTCCGGATCAGGATCGGGCTCTCACCGAGTTCATTTGGAATCTTCTCGTTCTCCAGCACCAGTCGCGCGAACTCGGCGTCGAACCGACGGACGACCAGGTCGCGAGCCGGATCAAGCAGGTCCCGATCTTCCAGTCGGCAGGCCAATTCGACCCCCTCAAATACGGGCAATTTGTGAGCGAACAACTCGCGCCGCGTGGATTCACCGAGCGCCAGCTTGAGGATGTGATCCGCGACTCCCTGCGCATGGAGGCCATCGGCAAAATCGTCGAGGCACCGGCTGCCATCAGCGAGGGCGAGTTGCAATCCATGGCCCGCGCCTTCCAACCCGTCACAGCAGGCTTCGTGAAGTTCGAGCGCAAACAGGAGGCCGACAAAATCCAGATCAGCCCGGAGGAGGTCGCCGCGATTCATCAGCAGAACCAGGCCGCTTTGATGACGGAGGAAACCCGCGAGGCGCAGTGCGTGGTCTTCCAGCTTCCCGCCGATTCGAAACTCGAAGGCAAGGAAAAGGTGGACGCGCTCCAGAAGCTCGCCAATGCGGCCAGCGAACTCACCGACTCGCTCGCGCAGGGCGGCGCATCACTGGAGCAACTCGCACAAAAAGCCGGCGCCAAAATCGTCAAGCTCGCAGCCTTCGACCGCGCCGGCAAACCCGCCCAAGACGCATCCGCACCGGATGCGGAGACCATGGCCGACCTCGCCCCTGCCGCATTTTTGGTTCCCAAGGCAGGTGCTGCGAGTGATGTCATCCAATCCGGCGACGCCTTCTACATCATCGAAGTCACGGCGGTGAATCCGACCCGTCCGCTCACGCTCGACGAGGCCCGTCCGCGCATCGAGGAGCAACTCCGCGCACAGAAGGCCGAGCAGATTTTCACAGCCGATGCGACATCCGCAGCGAACGCCCTCCGCGCCGCCGTGGCTGCCGGGAAATCCTTTGCCGAGGCCGCCGCCGCCCAGAAGCTGAAAGTCGAGGAAATCAAAAATGTCGTGGCTGCCGCCGAATCGACATCCCCCGAGAACCAAGCAATCGCAGGCTCGACCCTGCTTCTCAAAGAGGGAGAAATTTCAAACCTCGAGGCCGCGCCCTGGGGTGCCTTCGTCGCGCAACTCCAATCCCGCGCCCCGGTTGATCAAATGGCCTTCGGCGCGCGCGAGACACAAATTCGCGAGAGCCTGCTCCGCAACAAACGCGACCTGCTTTTTATGGAGTGGTTGCGTGTGGGACGCGAGGCCGCGCGCATCACGGTGCCGACAGGCCGCCAAGGCTGATGGATTCCAAGATTGAGGAGATTTTCGACGAAGCCACGGGCGACATCGCTGTTGGCGATCTGGAGGCGGCGATCGAAAAATACCGCCGCTGCGTCGAGATGGATCCCGATTTTTTTGAGGGCTGGCACGCGCTCGGGATGTCACTCATGAAAAACGGCCGCAATGCCGAGGCTGTCGAAGCCGGACTGCAAGCCGTAAAGCTCCGGCCGCAGGACATGCTCGCCTGGTCCAGCCTGTCGCTCTTCCATGTCCGCAACAACCAGATCAAAGAGGCAGAAGCCGCTGGCGGCAAGGCACGCATCCTCTCCTGGGGCGGAAAAATCAAAACCGATTCCTGACATACCATGCCTGACACATTTTTCATCACCACCGCGATCGACTACACCAATGGCGCGCCGCACATCGGCCATGCTTACGAGAAAGTCCTCGCCGACGCCATCGCCCGCCACCAACGCCTCGCCGGACGCGATGTTTTCTTCCTCACAGGCGTGGACCAGCACGGGCAGAAGGTTCAGCAATCCGCACAGAAACGCGGAGTCGAGCCGGCGGAATTCGTCGCCGAAATCACCAACCTCTTCGTGGAACTCTGGAAAAAACTCGACCTCAGCCACGATGCCTGGGCCGCCACTGTGGAGAACCTGCACAAGTCCTGCGTTCAAGGCATGCTCCAGCGTCTCTGGGACGAGGGCCAATTCTACAAAGCCACGCAGAGCGGCTACTACAGCGTGCGCCAAGAGCAGTTCCTCACCGAAAAAGAACGCGGCCCCGACGGCGAGTTCGGCCCCGAGTGGGGCGAGGTTGTCCTGATCGAGGAGGAGAATTACTATTTCAAACTCGCTGAGCACCGTGACTGGCTCCTCCATCTCATCGACTCCCGCACACAAGCTGGGAATCCGCTCGTCGTCCCCGATTTCCGCGTCGCCGAGCTTCGGAACGCCGTGGAAAAGCTCACCGGCGACCTCTGCATTTCCCGCCCAAAATCCCGCCTCACCTGGGGCATCGAGCTTCCGTTCGATCCCGCCTTTGTGACCTATGTCTGGTTCGACGCGCTCTCGAACTACATCAGCTTCGCCGGCTACGACGCCAGGCCCGGCGCCGATCTCAGCCTCTTTAAATCCCGCTGGCCCGCCCTGCATGTCATCGGTAAGGACATCCTCATCCCGCCACACGGCATCTACTGGATGATCATGCTCCGCGTCCTCGGTTTCACAGACGCCGAGATGCCCACGCTTCTCGTCCACGGCTGGTGGAACATTTCCGGCGCCAAGATGAGCAAGAGCCTTGGAAATAGCATCGATCCCGAAGTGCTCGTGGCCCGCTACGGCCAAGCCGCCGTGCGGTATTATCTGCTGGCTGACATCTCCACCGGACGCGATGCCGATTTCAGCATCGAACGACTCGAGCAGCGCTACAACGCCGAGCTCGCCAACAGCCTCGGCAACCTCCTGAACCGCACCCTCAGCATGGCCAAGCGCTACCGCAGCGGCATCCTACGCCGCGTGGACTCGCCACTCGCCGCCTTCGTTCAGGAAAAAACCGCCGCCTACGACGCGGCGATGTCATCCTATCAAGTCCAAGCCGCCATCGAGGCCGCGATGGAAATCACGACCCGCTGCAACGCGTATGTCGAGGAAACCGCCCCTTGGAAACTCGCCAAAGACCCTGCCCAATCCGATAAACTCGACGAGGTTCTCTACACGCTCTCCGAGTCCCTCCGCATCATCTCGATCCTGATGTCACCGATCATCCCCCGCGAAGCGGATGCCATACGCGCTCAGCTCAACTGGCAGGGCGAAGCCTCCTTGGCAGCCACCGAATGGGGCGCGCTTCCGGAGGGTCACCAACTCGGCGAGCCAGTCCCGCTCTTTCCGCGCATCGAGCCGCAGGCGTGAATTAAGCCGCCACATCAACAACAGGTATTTGCCAAAAGCATGAGCAACCTGACGGAGATAACTTTTAGCGACTACCTCGTGTTTGCTGATGAGAGCGGCGATCACAGCCTGACAAGCATTGATCCCCAGTATTCCGTCTTTGTTCTGGCATTCGCGATAATCCTCAAGGAGGACTACATTCGGCAAGTTTGCCCCGAGCTTCAGAAATTTAAGATGCAACATTGGGGACACGACGAGATTGTTCTCCATGAGCACGATATTCGCAAACCCCGTGAAGCCTTCGGCTTTCTGCTTAATTCAATCAAGCGAGAGAAATTCCTAAATGGCCTCAACCAAATTATGGCATCGCTCCCGGTGACAATCATCGCCGTGATCATAGACAAACCAGCCTTTTCCGCGAACCCCCATGGCAACGAGGCCTCCGGAGTTTATGACTTCGCTATGAAGAAAGGCTTGGAGGCTGTTCATCTTTATCTTGGCGCCAGAGGGCAGGCCGATTTCCAGACACCGGTAATCGTCGAGTGCCGTGGACGCAAAGAAGACAAGGAACTCGAACTCTCTTTTCGCCGTTTTTGCGATACCACGCCCAAGCATTCGAGCCCTCTTCCCTTTGAACTCGTCATGGTGCCAAAGGCTTCCAACTCCGTTGGTCTGCAACTTGCC
The DNA here is from genome assembly GCA_046093785.1 of Spartobacteria bacterium. Taxonomy (GTDB): domain Bacteria; phylum Verrucomicrobiota; class Verrucomicrobiia; order Chthoniobacterales; family Terrimicrobiaceae; genus UBA967. Next base: position 2,182 of record JBJTGE010000134.1, on the reverse strand, counting down.
GACCTCATAGCAAGGCCCATTGGTCTTCACCACCTACGACCGAACCAAGCCAATCGTTCATTTGAAATCCTGCGAAGAAAACTTCATCGCGGACTGCTTGGCGATGTGGAAGGCCATGGACTCTTGCGCGTCCCTTAAAAATGCGAAAGGCCCTCGGACATTTCCAAGAGCCTAACGCCGGCCGGACATTTCCAACCCAACTTAAGTAAAATGTAACACGGCTGTCATAAAACTTCCAAAGAACTTTTTAAGACTTTTTTTAGCCGCTGACTCAGATCAGGCCGACGCCGACACAAACCCGTCTACACAGCCTTCTCGCGGCGCTTTTCAAGCCAGGCTTTGAAGAATTCCCAGACGATCGGCAGGACTGAAACAATGATGATTCCGAGGATCACGAGCTTCATGTTTTTCTGCACGATCTCGAGTCCACCGAAATAGTAGCCGCCGCCGAGGAAAATCCCGATCCAGAGGACCGCACCGGTCACATTGTAGAAAGCGAATTTCGAGTAGGTCATCGAGCCAACGCCGGCCACGAAGGGGGCGAAGGTGCGAACGATGGGAACGAAGCGGGCGAGAATGATCGCGCGTCCACCATATTTTTCATAGAAGGCGTGGGCTTTCATGAGGTGCGCCTTGTTGAGAAAGCGGCTCGACTCATAGTGAAAAACTTTGGGCCCCAGCCATTTTCCAATCGCGTAGTTCACACCGTCGCCCACGATGGCCGCCACCAGCAGCAAGGGAGTGATGATTTTCCAGTCGATCATGCCTCGCCCAGCCAAGGCTCCAACAGCGAAAAGCAGGGAATCGCCGGGCAAAAACGGCGTTACGATGAGACCAGTCTCGCAGAAAATAATAGCGAAAAGCAGGGCGTAAATCCACACATCGTAGTTTTTGATAAACCACTCGAGGTGCTTTTCTGCGTGCAGGAAAAAATCAATAAACTCGCTCATCGCGGTGTTATGCTCGGACGCCATGTCCAAGGCAAACAGAATCTGGCAACATTAGCTGCGGCGCGCCGCGTTCCTGCTCGCGCGCATTTGCAACAACTCGACCAGCAAGGCGAACCCCATCGGCAAGTAGAGATATTCCTTGTCCACATGCTTGTGCAGGCCCTCCAAAATCAGCGTCATTCCGATGCAGACCAGAAATGACAGCGCCAAGATTTTGAGAGCCGCATGCCGCACGACAAAGTCGCCAATCGGCTTGGCAAATGCCAGCACCGCCCCGAAGGAAACCAGCACCGCGAAAATGATGACCTGCATGTAGGAGGTCAGCCCCACGGCTGTGATCACCGAATCAATCGAAAAGACCGCATCCAAAAGCAAAATTTGCACGATGGCCGAAGCAAAGGTCATGGTCATCGCTCCTCCAAGCCCGGTGCCGTCGGCCGGCGATGGATGTTCCACACAGTGGTGGATTTCTTTCACGGCTTTCCAAGTGAGAAAAAGACCGCCTGCCAGCAGGATCAGGTCTTTCACCGAGAGCTTGAATCCTGCGAGTGAGAGCACCGGATCCGTCATGCTGATCAACAGGCTCGCCCCGCAGAGGGCGATGAGCCGGAAAAGAAGAGCCAAAAAGAGACCGATATTCCGCGCCTTGTCCCTCAGTGCCGGATCAATCCGCGAGACCACCAGAGTGATGACCAGGATGTTGTCGATTCCAAGGACCAACTCGAGCGCCACAAGCAGCGCCAGAGTCGCCCACGCTCCGGGCGCTTGAATCCAGCCCGCCGACCAATCCACAACCCCAGCCGCATTGGCCGATTCCGCGCCAAGTGCGCTCCCGCACAGAAAAAACCCGCACAAAATGAAGAGAAGAAGGTTCCGCATGCCGGCGACTATGGCGAAAGTCTGGATATTTTCCAACCCGCATCCATGCGCGTGTAGAGAAGGCGGTCGTGCAGACGATCCGCCCCACCTTGCCAGAATTCGATTGTCTCCGGGACGACGCGGTAACCGCCCCATCCCTCGGGCTTGGGCACATTCCCGTCGGCAAACTGTTTTTTCAGTTCCTCGAACTTTGCAACAAGCACCTCGCGCGAGGGGATCACGGAACTCTGCTCGGAAACCCACGCCCCGATACGACTGCCGAAAGGACGACTGAGAAAATACTCCAGCGAATCCGCCTCGGAAATTTTCTCCACCTTGCCGGCAACCTCGACCTGACGCTCCAGCGTGATCCA
>JBJTGE010000133.1:0-2098 GCA_046093785.1 Spartobacteria bacterium | reverse complement strand
AAGGAGAGGCTTTGGGTGAAGCACTGGGGGAAGCTTTGGGCGATGCTCCCGGCGAAGGTTTCGGTGATGCTGAGGGGGAGGCTTTGGGAGATGGCTTCGGAGAAGCAGAAGGAGAAGGCTTGGGCGAAGGCGTTGCAGAGGGCTTGGGCTTCGGTGTGGGAGTCGGGCTTGGCTTGGGTTTGGGAGTGGGCGTTGGAGTCGGCTTGGGTTTCGGCGTGGGTGTTGGGGTCGGCTTGGGCGTGGGGGTTGGAGTGGACTCGATGAGATCGCTTTTTTCCGTTTTTGGCTCGGGCGTTGGTTCGGGAGTCGGCTCAGGGGTTGGCTCCGGAGTCGGTTCGGGCGTGGGCTCGGGAGTTGGTGGAGGCGTGGCTTTGGGTTTGGGTGGAGGGGTTGGTTCGGGCTCCTCCTCGACCTCCGGTGGCACACCTCCGGCGGCAGCCGCTGCGGCGGCGAAGGATCCGGGATTGACCCATGTGATGTCGCCTTGGGGCTGTTTGATTTCCCGTTTGGTGAAATAGAGGATTCCGCCGATGAGCAGAAGGTGAAGGGCGGCGACGATGATCAGGTTCCGCCTGAAGTGCGGATTTTCCATGTCAGCGGGCGGTGGCCGGGGCGGAGGCGTCGTCTTTGAGCGTCATGACTCCGACTTTGGTGATTCCGACGCGTTGGAGGATATCCATGACGGAAATAAATTTCTGGATCGGCAATTCGAAGTGGGGGCGAACGACGACGGCGGTGTCAGGTTTGTCCGCCTTCAGAGCGGCCAAGCGGGCTTCGAGATCGGCGGGGGTCACAACCGCGTTGTCGATTTTGAGGACATTGTTTTTATCGATCGAGATGTTGAAGGTCTGCGAGGGATTCGCGGCACCGGCGGAGGTGGAGCTTTTTGGAACGACAAGATCCATGCTGTTCTCGATGAGGGGTGTGGTGATCATAAAAATGATCAGCAACACAAAAACCAGATCGAGCATGGGGGTGATATTCAGCTCCGTGAGCGAGTGGAGGCCGTTTTTCGAGGAGTAGCGTCGCATGCGGGATCAGAGGAGCGAGCGACGGACCTCGCGGTTGCCGAACTCGACATAGCGGTGCTCGATTTCCGAGGAAAACTCGGCGGCGAAATTGTCGGCCTGCACGAGAAGGGAGCGCAGCGTGGTAACGAGAAAATTGTAGCCGAACATCGCTGGAATGGCGACGAGGAGGCTGATGATGGTGGTGATGAGCGAACCGGAAATGCCCGGGGCCATGGCGGCGAGGTTGGCATTTCCCGATACGGCGATGCCTGCAAAGGCGTCCATGACGCCCCACACCGTGCCGAGCAGACCGAGGAAGGGCGCGCCGCTCACGGCGGTCGAAAGGACGATCATCTTCGACTCGAGTTTGAGAGCGGATTCCCCCACGGCGCGCTCCATGGCGGCCTGGACGGCGCGCATCTGGGCGGGAGTGATTTTTTCAGCGGTCTTGAGACGCGAGGAGAAGCTCTCATCGACCTCGACGGATCCCAGCATTTGAAAACACAGCTCGTTGGCTCCGGCCTCGTAGATTTCAAAAATATTCGAGCCTTCGAAGGCGATGCCCGACTCGTAGATGCGAAGAGGCTGGCGGTCTTGATGGAAGAGATCCTGAAAGCGGTCGTTCTGGCGTTTGCAGAAGCTCAGGAAGCGGATTTTTGTGACCATGACGGACCAGCTGAAGATCGAGGCCAGGAAAAGCGCGAGGAGGATCAACTTCCCCTCGAGTGTGCTTTCCGTGAAAGCGTAAACAATACCTGCGGCGATCATCATTTGGGTTCGATGCCCCGAACCCGGGGACTTGCTGCCGTGTTGCCATCCATAACGGACACATAAAGACACCCGACGGCGTGGAAATGCAAAACGATTCTTTTGCCAGAGCGTGAGGGCGGGGATTATAGAAAACCATGCGACTGATTTTTCCTTTGCTGACCTTGGTGTTTCTCCTCGCCCCGCGCGCCGGTGCGCAGCAGGCGCCTCCACGCGAAAACTCATACGATGTGATTGCAAAAATCTTTCAACCGCTCTTGGGCGTGCTTCTGATCGAATCGAACGGAGCGAACCGCGCGGCGTCGATCCGGCTTGAAGTG
>JBJTGE010000132.1:0-2648 GCA_046093785.1 Spartobacteria bacterium | reverse complement strand
TCTTCAGAAGCCGGACCTGTTGGTCTTTGTCCTTGATGCCAGCAATCTCAAGCGCAACCTGCTTCTTGTATCGCAGTGCGCCGAATTGGGCATTCCCGCCCTTATCGCCCTGAACCAATGCGACGCCGCCAAGCGCAATGGCATTCGCATCAATGTCGACCTCCTCGCAAAGAGGCTTGGTGTGCCGGTGGTCGAAACCATCGCTACGCGCGGGAATGGTTTGGAGGATTTGAAAAAGGCCATCGTTTCCGCGCTGGATGCGCCTTCCGTTCTGCCGAAAATCCACTGGCCGGAATGCATCACCCACGGCTGCGGTCTTCTCCGCGCAGGTCTTCAGAGCGCGGGAAGCGGCGAACTCACCCAAGCCGAGGCGCTGCGTGTCCTTTTCGATAGCGACAGTGTTTTCACCTGTGGGGTGAGCGACAAAACTTGCGTCCGCAAGTTGCTCGATACCGCGCACAAGGAAATCCGCGAGTCGGGCCTGAATCCAGGCTCCGCCGAGGCTGTGATCCACTACCGCCACCTGGAATCGCTTCTGGACGGCGTGGTCGAGGCCAGCGGACCGATCGCCCGCTCGCACGACTCGATCGACGCCCTCCTGCTCAACCGCGTCTGGGGAACCCTGATTTTTCTCGGTGTGATGTATGTCGTCTTCCAGAGCCTCTACTCTTGGGCTGGACCGCTGATGGATTTGATCGATGCCGGAACATCGGGCGCGCAGGATTTTATTCGTCCGTTCCTCACAGCCACTCCAGCTCTGCAAAGCCTGCTGTGCGACGGCATCATTGCCGGAGTCGGCGGTGTGTTGATTTTTCTTCCCCAGATTTTGATTCTGTTTTTCTTCATCGCGCTGCTTGAGGACACCGGCTACATGGCCCGCGCGGCGTTTCTGGTGGACAAGCTTTTCAGTTGGTGCGGGCTCAATGGACGCAGCTTCGTGCCGCTCCTTTCGAGCTACGCCTGTGCGATTCCGGGAGTGATGGCCACCCGCACGCTCAGCGATCCCAAGGCGCGTCTCACAACGATTCTCATGGCTCCGTTCATGAGCTGTTCGGCGAGGTTGCCGGTTTACATTCTGCTCATTGGAACCTTCATTGAGCCGCTCTACGGGCCGATGGTGGCGGGTGCCGTGCTTTTTGCGATGCACTTCGTCGGTCTCGCCATGGCGCTCCCGCTGGCTTGGGTTCTGAACAGGTTTTTTCTGAAGATCAAACCCCAGCCCTTCATTCTCGAGATGCCGGACTACCGCGTGCCGACCTTGAGAAACATTTTCCATCGCATGTGGGAGCGTGGTCGCGAGTTTGTGCTCCGCGCGGGCACCGTGATTCTCGCGTTCTCGATTCTCATTTGGTCCCTCCTTTATTTCCCGCGCAATCCCGAGGTTGAGGAAAAGGCCACGAAATCATTCGTTGCAAAGGCTGCGGCCAACCATTCACCGGAGGAAATCCAATCGGCTTTGGCAAATCCCGAGTCGGAACTCGCCACGGCCCTGACCCACCAGATCGACTCCGCCTACATCGAGCAAAGTTACCTCGGCCGCTTCGGCAAAGCCGTGCAACCGGTCTTCGCGCCTGCCGGGTTCGACTGGAAGATCACCGTCGGCGTCCTCTCCAGCTTCCCCGCACGCGAGGTCATCATTGCCACCATGGGGATCATCTACAACCTCGGCGCCGATGTGGACGAGGGTTCCGACGATCTGCGCGCCGTCCTGCAAAAGGAAAAATGGCCATCCGGCCCGCGCGCCGGGGAGCCGGTTTACACCCTGCCCGTTGTGCTCGGAATCATGGTCTTTTTCGCGCTCTGCATGCAGTGCGGTGCGACCGTGGTCATCATCGCCCGCGAGTTGAAGTGGCGCTGGGCCGCTCTATCTTTCTTTGGAATGACCACACTCGCATGGCTCAGCGCGGTTTTGATTTATCAGGCTGGAAGGTTCTTTTTCCAATGACTCTTCCCGAATATCTCTTAATCCCTCCGATCATCTTTGGTGCGCTCGCCTTCCTTCTGCGTGGACTTTGGATGCCCAAACCCAAAGCCCGGCCGGACTGCAGTGGCGCTTGTTCCTGTAAACTCCCACAACCTCGCAAATGACCTTCGATCTCCACAGCCGCCGGCTTTACGGCATTCTCGACCTCGGATATGTCGCCCCCGACGAAACCATTTCTGTCGCCACCCAGATGCTTGAGGGCGGCGTCGAAATTCTTCAACTGCGCGCCAAAAAGCTCGCGATTTCTGAAATAATTAAAATCGCTCTTCCACTCGTCCCGCTCTGCAGAAGTTTTGGAGTTCCCTTTATCATCAACGATCACCCTGAAGTCGTGGTCGAATCCGGTGCCGATGGACTGCACATCGGCCAGGATGACATCTCTACCGACAAAGCGCGTGAGTTGATCGGCGAAAACAAGATTGTCGGTCTCTCCACGCACAGCGTCCTGCAGGCCAAATCCGCTCTCACTGAGAAGCCGGATTACATTGGATTCGGCCCGCTCTTTTCGACGCCGACGAAGCCCGATTACACATCCATCGGCACAGCGAACATTCGCGAGGTTCACAGCATCGTTGACCTGCCGATCTACTGCATTGGCGGCATCAAGCGCGACAACCTTCCCGAGGTTCTTGCGGCGGGCGCGCAGCGTGTGGTGATCGTCTCC
>JBJTGE010000131.1:0-3614 GCA_046093785.1 Spartobacteria bacterium | reverse complement strand
AGCACAATCTCAAAAATATCGATGTCGATATCCCCCGCGACGGCATGGTCGTCGTCACTGGCCTCAGCGGCTCGGGCAAATCCACCCTGGCCTTCGACATCCTCTTCGCCGAGGGCCAGCGCCGCTTCCTCGACAGCATGTCCGCCTACGCCCGCCAGTTTGTGGACCAAATGGAAAAGCCGGATGTCGATTCGATCGAAGGCCTCCCACCCAGCGTGGCCATCGAGCAGCGCATCACGCGCGGCGGCGGAAAATCCACCGTGGCGACCGTCACCGAGATTTACCACTTCCTGCGTCTCCTTTTTTCAAAACTCGGCACGCAATTCTGCCCCACCTGCCATGTCGCCGTCGAAAACCGCACGCCGACAGCCATCGCCGCAGAGGTGGACGCACACGCCGCCAAGGGCCCGGTCAAAATTTTCGCCAACCTCGTCAAGGGCCGCAAAGGCTTCCACACCGACATCGCCCGTGCCGCCGCCCGTCAGGGCATCACCACTCTCATCGTGGATGGCAGTCCGACTCCGGTCGAGGGCTTCCAAAAACTCGAGCGCTTCAAGGAACACACGATTGATGCCCTCATCGGGGAACTCACGGCGCCTGATGCAAAAAAATCCGACGAACTCGTGCGCAAGGCCCTCCGCATGGGCAAAGGCACAGCACGCATGGAAGACGCCAATGGCAAATCGACCATCCTCAGCACAGAAATGAACTGCCCCTCGTGCAGCCGCGCGTTCGAACCGCTCGACCCACGCCTTTTCTCCTTCAACTCCCCGCACGGCTGGTGCAACCACTGTCGCGGCTTCGGCGAAGTCTGGAAAGGCCTCGGCCAAGACGGCGACTTTGAGACGGCCATCGAAGCCGAACTCGACGAGGAGCGCCGCCACGAGAACCTCGAGGACGATGAACCACGCCCCTGCCCGATCTGCAAAGGCACACGCCTCAACGAAACGGCCACCCATGTGCGGATTCAAAAAACATCCATCGCGGACTTCACCCGCTCGCCGGCATCCAATGCCCTCTTGCTCTGCGACGCGCTGGATTTCCAAGGCCCGGCCGCCGAGGTCGCCCGCGATGTCATCACTGAAATCCGCCAACGCCTCGAGTTCCTCGCCAAGGTTGGCTTGGACTACCTTTCCCTCGACCGCAGCGCCAAAACCCTCTCCGGCGGGGAATCCCAGCGCATCCGCCTCGCCGCCCAACTCGGATCGAATCTGCGCGGCGTCCTCTATGTTTTGGACGAGCCGACCATCGGCCTCCACCCCCGCGACAACGAACGCCTCCTCGATGCCCTTCAGGCGCTGGCCAAAAAAGGAAATTCCCTCGTCGTCGTCGAGCATGACGAAGAGACCATGCGCCGCGCCGACCGCATCCTCGATCTCGGCCCCGGAGCAGGCAGCCGTGGCGGCGAAGTCATCGCCTCGGGCACTCTCCAGGAAATCCTCGACCACCCGACCTCACACACCGGCCGCGCCCTCCGCGAGCCCATGCAGCACCCGATCCGGGGCAAACGACGGCCCGCACCCACCGAGTGGCTCGAAATCAAAGGTGCCCGCCTCCACAATATCAAAAACGAGAATGTGAGCATTCCCCTCCACCGCCTCAGCGTCCTCACAGGCGTCTCAGGCTCGGGAAAAAGCACGCTCATCCGGGGCATCGTCGTCCCATCCGTCCGCGATGTCCTCGCCCGCAAACGCGCCCCGCTCCACTCGGACCTCCACAAAGGCATCTCCGGCTTCGAACCACTCGGCGCCGTGCTCGAAGTGGACCAATCCCCCATCGGCAAGACCTCCCGCTCCACACCGGCGACCTATGTGAAGGTCTTCGATGAAATCCGCAAAGTTTTCTCCACCCTCCCCGCCGCCCGCATGCGCGGCTACACGGCAAGCCGGTTCTCCTTCAACAACGAGGGCGGCCGTTGCGAATCCTGCCTCGGCCAGGGCGTCATCAAACTCGAAATGAACTTCCTCCCGCCGTCCTACATGCCCTGCCAGGACTGCAACGGACGACGCTACAATCCCTCCACGCTCGAGATTCTCTACAACGGAAAATCCATCGGCGATGTCATGGACATGACGATCGAACAGGCCGTCGAATTCTTCGCCTCGCACCCGAAAATCCACCGCCCCCTCGCCCTTCTGCAGGAAACCGGACTCGGCTATCTCAAGCTCGGCCAGCCCAGCCCCACACTCAGCGGCGGCGAAGCCCAGCGCATCAAACTCGTCACCCAACTCGCCCGCCGCGCAACGCCCGGAGCCGAGGAAATCCGCACCACCCGCAAGGGCAAATCCACCCTCTATGTGCTCGAGGAGCCCACCATCGGCCTCCACGCCCACGATGTCGCCCAGCTCATCAATGTCCTCCACCGCCTCGTCGACGAAGGCGGCACCGTCGTCGTCATCGAACACCACCTCGATGTCATAGCCGAAGCCGACCACATCCTCGACATCGGCCCCGAAGCCGGCTCCCAAGGCGGAAAAATCATCGCCGAAGGAACCCCCGAAAAAGTCGCCACAGCAAAAAACAGCTGCACAGCCCCCTTCCTCCAAAAAATCCTCGGCACCCCGAAAAAAACCAAATCCCCCAAATCCCCCCGCCACCCGCAGGCCCACCGCCTCGCATAACCCAAACTTCAGCCGCAAAGCCGCATCTCCGCCTCACCCACGGCGCTCACAGAGACGCCGCTACAGCAACCGCGCGGCAGCGCGCATCGTGCCAATTGGGACGCCGCGCCGTCGGGGTCCCAAACTTCAGCCGCAAAGCGGCGTCTCTGTCTGGATGCAATGGCGGCCCTGCCGCGCAAATGGGTCAGCGACGGCCTCCGGCTCGTAGCCTACGCCTCGGAGAGCGCGCCGACCCCACCTTGAGTTAACAAGCGCGCTGCCGCGCGGAGCTCAGAGTTCCGCTGCGAACGATTCAAGGTCGGGACTCGTGATAGCGGCGCGGTGCAGGTGTGTGAGTTGCTTGGTGTCGACGATCAATTCGATCTCTTCGCGCAGCCCCTCAGGAACTCGCTCGAAGCGGATTTCCAGTGCTTCGAGGATGTCTTGTTGCTTGGAGGCAATCAGGCCTTCTTGGCGGAACTGATTGGCGAGTGAGCGGGTTTCTTGACGACCTTCTTCACGGAATTGTTCGGCGAGTGACATGGCGTTTTTGCTGAGTTTCGGGTTGTGGAGTGTTTTCAGTTTCGTGTGGAAGGCGGGCTTGTCAAGGTCTCGGTCCAGGATGTAGCGCATCAGCATTTCGAAGCTGGCGGGCGTCAATTGGAGCAGCAACGCTTCGTCCCAGACGAGGTCGCCCAAAAGCGCTTGGAGTTTTTCGGCTTTCAGGGCGCGCAGCGTCAGGATGCCCGCTGGCGTGCCGAGGATTTTCTCGAATGGCATGCGGAACAACTCGACGAGCTGGAACTCGAAGTCGGGGATGTGTTTTTCGATGTCCTCCCCTGTCCCTTCGGGAATTTCGATCAGGTCGGCGAAGCGGGTGGAGCTTTTCCAGGGTTTGTTGTCCTGCGCGAGGACGAGAGGCAGGATGGGCGGGAGTTTCGTGGCGCCGGGGTTGTTGCGGAGATAGTCGTTCCAGATATGGACCATGTAGGTGAGCAGGCGCAGGCCGATGAG